>NZ_JADBRE010000001.1:0-242395 GCF_014930525.1 Enterobacter cloacae complex sp. S1 | reverse complement strand
GTTCTAGTCCCTGTTTTAAAGACGCAATTACGTTATATTTTACGTAAAAAATTTCTTAGAACGAAATTTTTATGATGATAAAACACGAATTGTTAAAGATTTACGTATGATTTGACGTAACTCTTTGCTGTGCTTGATTCTTCTTCCAGTAAGCCTCGATCCGCAGATTTAAAGGTACGACGTGGCCATATGAGTTCAGGATTGATGCCAACTGATCCTGCAAAGAAGAATTTTCCTTTGTGTCACGGTCTCTTAAGAGCGTTAATCGTTGTCTAGGCGCTGAGACCGAAGGTGGCGTGCAAAATCTCGTTCCTTTTTGAGAGCAGCTAAAACGCACGCTTTGTACCAAACCATTCTTCATATCCCCCTTGAGAAAAGATGACTGAACCAGACACTACGTTATTCGTAGCTTCTTTGGAATCCATAAAACTACGTTTTACGTAGTTTTGCGAGGGTGCTCGAGGATTTGTGAAATCCTTACGTGAAAATCAATCTAGTGTTTGCACTACGTAAAACGTAGTATCTTCCTTAGGCATTAACTACGATTATCGTAGTTATGAAAACATCCAATTCCCACAATCAGCTCTTCAGTCGACGCCTCAAAGAGGTGCGCTTGGACATGGCGTTATCGCAAAAAAACCTGGGTATTTTGGCTGGCATAGATGAGTTTGCAGCAAGCGCGCGTATCAACCGCTACGAGAAGGGGGTTCACCAGGCAAGCATTGAAGTCGTTCGGCATCTCGCTAAAGTTCTCGAAGTGCCTGTAGCATACTTCTACACAGAAGATGATGAACTGGCCTCTTTAGTCCGTCTTTGGCCGAAATTGGACTCGGAGAAGAAAAAAAACATCCTTCAGCAGCTCTAAACAAAAAAGAGTGCTTCGCTGTGCTTTTTCTTCTCGAAAGGCTTTCCAGTGATTTAGAACCAAAACCTTGCGTTAGAATCTTGCTTCAGTTCGTCTGATTTCATTTCCTGAATCCCCCTCGCAAATTCCAAATTTCCCCTACACCAAACCGCTGTGTTTATATTCAGCCCTGTATAATGAGCACCAGAAATTACGCCGAACGGCAAAGGAAGTATCGAGGAATATTTAACGAAGAATTCGCGATATGAAGGTGCTGCAACACCCCCATACCGCTAACCACTAGCAACTGAAAAGGAGTTGAAAATGGCTGCGACGAATTTTAAGCCAGAGTTTACTGTTTGCAAAACAGAATCAGACGCTTTCACCGGCATGATTGAAAACCGCGAGCTGGTACGCAAAAACAGCGCCCGCCGCCTTCATGGCAACCAGCCCAATGCGGCACCCATTCATCCCCGCGCGGAAACGCCTCAGGACAGTGCCGCCTGCTGCGAACTGTATGCACGCATAGACATGAAATACCTTCTCCTCGGCGGGGACTGGTTAACCCGCGCTGGCTTTATCAAAGGTATGCCCGTAAAAATCCGTGCCATGAAAGACTGCATTGTGATTACGCAACAGCATACAAGAGAATTATGGGGATGCCTGGAAGGTATGAGTGTGGTGAATATAAATAAGCAGAAAGTCGCGCAGTGGTTGAAGACGTTTCCGGGAGCGCTGAATGATACAGGTGATATACCGGCTGTTAAACGTGGAACAGGGAAGGCGATGTCGGAGTAACTGTGCTTCCCACCTCATGTAATCCTTGAAGCAATAAAACGATACGGGCATGTTATCCCATGCCCGTAATCTTCAGAAATCACTCGTGCTTTACCTGCTCTTTCACAGCCTTAACCAGCACAGCGTGAAGTTCGCCAACGGTTAAATCGCATATAACAGGTTCGGGTATGCCACGTATCCAGCGCATAAACCGACAGATACCAAAAAAATCTCTACCCTCGCCCGTAAACAGATACTCATTCTCAGCAAGAGAGAATGTTTTCACATAGCCATCTTCTTGCGTGGCAAGCTGAACGCCAAACGCTTCTTCGCAGTCTTCCTGTAGGTCTTCGCCGTCCATACCACAAATATGCAAATCGGCTTCGATTTATGGTTTATCACAACAAGGGCTTGAGCTTCTCTCAAAAAACTTAAATTAATGCCTTCTTTTGCCATTTCCAGGTGTTGGTTCATAGAGCCTGAATGTCCCTTTGGATATGTTTTCCATGAAATAAATCCTGCATCAACCAATTCGTTATGACTTTTCCCTAAATAAACAATCATTGCCTCATGTTTGTAATCATCTGTATAAGTCCGCCCTATAGTTTAAACGTAAGCTTTTTTTTCTCGTTTCAGTATTTAGAGCTATAAAGTACCGTCCAGATGTAAATTCTTAGGTTTTCGAAATGAGAAAAAGGGCATTATATATTTAATCTTCATTTAAAGATCTCCTCCTGAAAGCTGAAAAATTAAATCGTCCGAGTAGAATGTTTTACCTATGAGTTTTTCTAAAAGATGTGCCTGTTTTTCATTTATATTATAAACACCTATGCCATACGTGAAGTCGGCTTCATCTTCATCTGAAATACCCATAATGTCATACAGCGCAGCTACATTTCGCTGAGAGATTATGATTTCATAAAGTAAAAGTTCATCTGTTTTACTGTATACATCTATAGAGTAAACGATCATTGTTTTAATCCTAAAGAATCACTCAGACTTGAAGCAAGGTTTATCACGACGCTGACGCCACTCTTTTACTTCATGAACAACGCCTTCTGGGCTATCATCTTTTCCATCTTCGGGATAAAAAATAAGATCTGCACCTGAGGGATGCTCTGCAAGCCGTTCGAACTCTCTAACCTGACAATTACCATCTTCCTCTGTTTCACAATTGGCAGAGCATATTTTTTGTACTAAGGATAAAAATTCACTTTCAGTATAATGGCTGATGGTTTTCATCCTAATTTCCTCGATGTATATCAATATGATGTTTAGGTGTTGTTATGCTCATATTATCTAGATCATATACAGCGCCGCCCTGTTTTATAGGATTAATGCGATGTGTCTCATACCGTTTTTTTACCGACTCAATATATTGTAGGGATAAGGGAAGAGGCTCTCCTCTGATTTTTTGATTGATCTTTTTCATCTTGATGGAGATTTTTAGTTTGCCCGATACGATTATCGGGCAATGCCTCTCACCATTTATCCCTATAGTCAAAAGAAACCTGATAGTCATAAATAGTGGGGGTTATTTTATGTAAGAAGTGGGGTTGTAGAATGGGTATCCATTCGGGTTCAACATCAAAAAAACCATTATTAACGTTCCCCTTAGTTGGTAGGCCAAGATCTTTTGTCATGATCTGAGCATCATCGCCAAAATCTGAAGAAAATTCATTTCCTTCACCTAACTCAGTTTCTTTATCATACCACTGTAATCTTAATCTTAATCCCATAATAAGCCTCATAAATAAGATTTAATATTTCTACCTTTTACGGCAGGTTTCAAAATTTCACCAGTTTTATAATCAATAGAGCCGAGATGCTCGCCGTCACTAGCTCTGTATTCTTCGAGTTCGCCATGCTGAGAATCCCATTCATATATTCTTCGTCCTTTCGAATCAACCCATCTTGCCCTTTTACCACTACCACCCTGCTTGGGCGTTTTCGCTTTCACCTCTCTTAAACCCCTTAATCCTGTAATTTCGCTGGTTTTAGGTGCCTGATGATAATCATGTCCATCTTCGGGTAATCCACTGCGACGTCTCCCGCTGAGATAGACATAAATCGGCGGCACCCCGCCCACCGGCAGAATCAGAATATAATCCGCAAACGTCTTCTCTTCCGGTGTCGGGCTGATCGTCGCACCAATCGCCGTATCCTCCGGCAGCGGATCAACCACAACCGGGTTCGGTATCCGTACCGGGTTGTGATTGCCCGTATCCCACGGCTTACTCTCTCCGGTGCGGTCCGGTGTCCAGATGAGGGTGATGCCGGGGTCTTCTTCGGTGGTAAAGGTGTACGCCTGGCGTTGACTATCCCACTCCATCCTGCGAACGCGCACGCTGTCTTTGCCCGGCGGCGTATGCCAGCCGCGCGGTGTCGGGTTACCGCTGGCGTCGTTCTCCCAGGTGAAGCGAACGCGGGTAGGGGCTTCCCGCATCTGCTCGGCGCGCATCCTGTCGATAAAATCCTGCTCGCCGTCGTTCAGCTTGCCGGGATACATCCCTATCAGCAGCCCTGCGACAGGTGCACCAAGGCCTCCCGTGGCTATCTCGCCAAGTGTAGCGCCGCGCACGGCCCATGTGCCGGAAATGACAGTACGCCCGCTAACCAGTGCGAGTTCGCTGGCATCGGCTATCGCGTTCCGCGCGATCCAGGCCTTTTCTTCGGCTGCAACGGCAGCCTGATAGTCCATCTCCTCGTGATGCCCATTCCACCAGAGATAAAGCGCGCTGCGTTGCTTTGGTTTTGGGAGCGCCTTACGCTTTGCCGCCTGGGCGTGCTGCGGGGTGTCGTTGGGCATGGCCTGGTAAAATGCCATTTCAGCGAAGTTGGTGTGCGGCTCACTTCCGGTGCCTGCATCGTTACAGCCTTCACCGCGCAGGCAGGATTTCGCAAAGACCCGATTGCGATCGCGTTCTTCTGCTTGTCGCTGCGCTTCGGCCTCTTGCTCTTTTCGGCGTGCTGCGAGCATGGCCTGATGCTTTTCCTGTGCGATCTGTTCAGGAGAGGGACCGGAGCCGAGCCACTCTCCCGGTGGGGCGATCACGCGGTTGGTTCCGTGCGGGCAGCCACAAATGACGACAGAACCATCGACGGCTGAGGTTTGTCCCATCCAGTTAACGCGAGGTTCGCCGTCTGCAACAACGCCCTGTTTGCCGCATTTAGGGCATGCCGTAGTTTTATCGCCAACGCGGATAACGCCGCGACCGTGCTCGGTGCAGTTGGGCAGGGTGCTACAGCATATTGCGCCGGTGGTCGTTCTGTCGCCGTGCAGCGCCTGACCGCGACCGTAGTTCGTTGAACGGTAGCCCATGGCCTATTCTCCGGGCCAGGTTAAGAAATCCTCTTGAGGTGGAATCCCTTCGCGGGTGACCAGATAAGTACTGCCGAGCGGTGTGCTGATAATCTCGTCATCGTTATCAAGCAGGCTACCTACCAGGGCAACGCCGTGTCCTTTCCACGTAAATGCGGTTCCTGATGAGGTCATAATCGTGGCGAGCGTTCCATCCGGATAGGCCACACAGTCTCCTTCGACAATCGGGCTGGTGTAACTCCCATCGTCCATGAGCACTGTGGCTTCACGATCGACGGGAAGTACCATGCCGCCCATTCGGGTCTGGCTGCCAGCCGTGGCGATCCGCCAGATGGCGGTGACGGGATGTTGTCGATGAAAGGCTTCCTGTTCGGCAATAATGGCGCGCGCGTCCTCAGGCATGGCGGCCAGTTGTTCATCGGAAAAAGGCGAACGATCTATTTCCGCTTTCAACTCAGCGGTAAATTCATTGGTATAAAGCTGCATGACAATTCCTTGTAGGGGTAGAAGAGTAAATGCAGCAATGCTAGGTTTTAGACTGTATAGCGAATATACATAAAGTGGTTAATAAGCCGGGCTAAATTCCGAAATGAATACCCAGATTGATATTGGTCATCTTTTAAAGAAGGGATGGTAATGGTTCCTGTTAATAATAAATGTAATATTCGCTGAATTGCCGATAAATAATATTATGCAGCGCATATAATATTTGAATACATACGCTGCATGACGTTATTTCAAAACACCGGCACTCCCAACCCAACCTTCACCTCCCTCAACGTCGCCTGCGTCACCCCCTGCGCCCGTTCCGTTCCGCGCTTCAGCATCGCCATCAATTCCCCCTTGTCACGCATATACATCGCCCTCCGCTCCCGCATCGGCGCAATCAGCTCCTGCAAACACGCCTCCAGCTCGTTCTTACACACCCTGTCGCCCAGCCCGCCCGCCTGATAGTGCGCCTTCATCGCCGCCACTTTCTCCTTGTCCGGATGAAACGCGTCGAGGTACGTAAACACCACGTTCCCCTCAATCTGCCCCGGGTCGCTCACCTTCAGGTGGTTCGGGTCGGTGTACATCGCGCTGACCGCACGATGAATCGTCTCTTCGCTGGCCGAAAGGTGTAGCGTGTTGCCGAGCGATTTCGACATCTTGGCGCTGCCGTCTATGCCGGGCAGGCGGCTGGTGTCGCTCAGCATCGCCTTACAGTGGCGCAGCACCGGGGCGGGCAGCAGGCTGTTCATCTTGTGCACAATCTCGTTGGTCTGCTCAATCATCGGCAACTGGTCGTCTCCGACGGGCACGCACTCGGCCTTGAACGCGGTGATATCCGCTGCCTGGCTGATGGGGTAGGCCATAAACCCAACCGGCAGCGAGCGGGCAAAGCCTTTCTGCGCAATCTCGTTTTTCACCGTCGGGTTACGCTCCACGCGGGCGACGGTGACGATGTTCATATACAGCATCGTCAGCTCGGCGAGGGCGGGCAGGGCGGATTGCAGGCAGATCGTGGTCAGGTTCGGGTCGATGCCCGCGGCGAGGTAGTCGGCCAGCACTTCGGGGATGTTGTCGCGAATTTTTTGCGGGTTGCTGCCGTTGTCGGTCAGCCCCTGAAGGTCAGCAATCAGCACAAACTGGTTGTGGGTGTGCTGGAGCGCCACGCGCTGGCGCAGCGATCCGACAAAGTGGCCGAGGTGCAGCGGGCCGGTTGGGCGATCGCCGGTGAGGATGGTGGGTGCGTTCATAAAGACTCCTTAATGTGCAGTAGCCGAAAGGGTCTTAGAAAAGTGAAAGCCGCCTTTCGGCGGCTATCTGAAAATGAGGAAAACTACTCCGTGCCGCCTTTAAGAAGGCAGCCACCAGCGGTTTACGGTGAGCACGGCGTGGTTTATGTTCATCTCTTTACCGTACCATGTCCGGCGCGAAAAACAAAAGGGCACGTCATGCTGCAATCACTCAACCACCTGACCCTCGCGGTCAGCGACCTGCAAAAAAGCGTCACCTTCTGGCACGAGCTGCTGGGGCTTGCGCTGCACGCCCGCTGGAATACCGGGGCCTATCTCACCTGCGGCGACCTGTGGGTCTGTCTGTCGTACGACGAGGCGCGCCAGTACGTGCCGCCGCAGGAGAGCGACTACACCCACTACGCGTTTACCGTCGCGGAAGAAGATTTTGAACCGTTCTCGTACAGGCTTGAGCAGGCGGGCGTCACCGTCTGGAAGCAGAACAAAAGCGAGGGAGCATCGTTCTATTTTCTCGACCCGGACGGGCACAAGCTGGAGCTGCACGTGGGCAGCCTCGCCGCGCGGCTGGCGGCGTGTCGCGAGAAGCCCTACGCGGGCATGGTGTTTACCTCAGACGAGGCTTGAGGCGCGCACCTTCAGCCTGCCCGCCAGCGTCACGTGCGTGGCGGCATCTTCCTGATTGCACAGGTACTCCACCGCCAGCCGTCCCAGCTCGCTGTAGGGCAACTGGATGCTGGTCAGCGGCGGGGTGAGCTGCTCGGAAATCTTCTGGTCGTCGTAGCCCGCCAGCAGCATGTCCTGCGGGATGCGCACGCCGTTCACCGCCAGCGCCTGGTAGCAGCCAATCGCCAGCCAGTCGCTGGCGCAGAAGATGGCGTCCGGGCGCTCGGCCAGTTCCAGCAGCGAAGCTGTCGCGGTAAAGGACTCGCTGAACTGCCAGTTGGTCTGGCGCACCAGGCCATCGTCGCACGCGAGTCCGGCCTGCTGTAATGCCGCCTGGTAGCCCGCCAGACGCTGGCGCGAGGCCTCCATCCAGCTCTCGCCGGTGATGTGGGCGATGCGCGTGGCGCCGCAGGCGATGAGGTGTCTGGTAACCTGGAAAGCGTTGGCGTAGTCGTCCGGAATAAACGACGGCAGCAGCGGCGAGCCGGGGTCGCGCTGGTTGAGCAGCACCAGCGGGATGCGGGTGCAGTCCTGGAATGCCGTCATATCGACGACGTTCGTGACCGGAGAGGCAAGGATAATCCCGATGCAGTTGCGCTTGTCCAGCTGGCGGATGATGTTCAGGGCCAGCTCCATGTCGTCGCCGTAGTCGTAGACGGTGAGCAGGGTCTCGTTGCGCCACGCCGCTTCCCGCGCCTGGCTGATGGCGTCGATAAACGGGTCGAAGCTCTGCATGGAGCTGACCAGCAGGGCGATCTCTTCCTGGTTGCGCGGGGCGTGAACGGCGGGGAGGCGGTCGTAGCCGAGCTCGGTGGCGACGTTGATCACCCGCTGGCGGGTGTCGTCGCTGAGCTTGATGTTGCGGGACTGGTTGAGCACCAGCGATACCGTCGCCTGCGACACCCCCGCCGCCCGCGCAATATCGTTCATCGTCACTTTTGTTTTTCGCTTCATCCGTCCTCTCCCTTTCGCGAATTTGCATCATACCCTAACCGCGCGCTTCCGCGCCGCTGATCACGTTTCTCATCCATCGAAGCGTGAACTTTGTGAGAGGCGTCGCTTTTCTGAGCGCCACGATTTGCGCATTTATTCTGCAACTAATATTTATTAGCTAAATATTATCAGTAAGAGGATGCGTAATGAAAGAGCAATGGAGCAGGGAGCAGGCACAGGCGTGGTATCAGCAGAAAGGCTGGCTGTGCGGGTTTAACTATCTGCCGTCGACGGCGGTGAACTGGACCGATATCTGGCAGGAAGAGACCTTCGATGCCGACACCATCGACCGCGAGCTGGGCTGGGCGGCGGACGCGGGCTATAACACCCTGCGCATCAACCTGCCGTTCATCGTCTGGGAGCACGACCGCGACGGGCTGATGGCGCGCATCGACCGCTTTTTGACGATTGCCGACGGTCATGGGTTCAGCACCATGCTGACCCTGATGGACGACTGCGGGTTCTCCGGCGACGAGCCGTACCTCGGCCCGCAAAAGCCGCCCGTACCGGGCAAGCACAACAGCCAGGCGGCAGCGAGCCCGGGACGCGATAAGGTGTGCGATCGCGACTGCTGGCCACAGATTGAGCGCTATATCCGCGACGTTGTGCGCCAGTTCCGCGAGGATAAGCGCGTATTGCTCTGGGATCTGTATAACGAGCCGGGCAACCGCGGCATTTTCGCGACCGGCACCGAAGAGGTGTTGTACGACGAGAAGCTGGAAACCTGCGCGCACGAGTTGATGAAGCAGGCGTTCCGCTGGGTGCGTGAGGAAGACCCGACCCAGCCGCTCACCATCTGCGCGTGGCGTCTGCCGGCGGAAGAAGAGGGCGAGACGTTTTACCAGCACCCGCTGGACCAGACCGCGCTGGCGCTGTCAGATGTGGTGAGCTACCACGCCTATACCAATACCGGGCGCATGACGGCGATTATCCAGCAGCTTCAGGCGCTGGGCCGCCCAATCTTCTGCACCGAATGGCTGGCGCGTCACGTGGGCGGCACCATCGAAGAGCAGCTCCCGCTGATGTACATGGCGAAGGTCGCGCCGTATCAGTGGGGGCTGGTGCGCGGTAAAACCCAGACCTGGCTGCCGTGGCCGGTAGTGATGAAGGAGTCCACGGACTACTGCCGCCTGTGGTTCCACGACGTGTTTGAGGAGAACGGTATCCCGTTCTCACGCGCTGAAATCGCGCTGATGAAGAAGCTGCGCAAAATCGCCCCGAATCCGCAGGGCTAATAATAATGACCCGGCGCGCTGTCGCCGGGCAACCAGGTACGCACTATGGCAATGACAATGAAAATACCGTCTCGCGAGTTGTGGTCTTACTTTGGCTATGGTTTAGGTCAGTGTTTTAGCTTTGGTTTAGTGGGTTCGTTTATTAACTATTTTTACACCGACGTGCTGGGGATCTCGGCGCTGGCGGCAAGTACTATCTTCCTGATTGCCCGTGCGTGGGATGCGGTTCACGATCCGCTGTTTGCCAGCATTATGGACACCATTAACAGCCGTTTCGGCAAGTTTCGCCACTTTTTGCTGATCGCCCCGCTGCTGATCACCGGGGTCACCCTGCTGGCGTTCTATAAAATCGAAGCGGATATGACCACCAAAATCCTCTACGCCGGGGTGACGTATATCCTGTGGGGGACGCTGTACGCCATCTCCGATATCCCGTTCTGGTCGATGTCATCGGTGATGACCAACGACTCCGGCCAGCGCACCCGCGCGGTGACGGCGGCGATGCTCGGAGTGAATGCCGGGATCGCCTGCGCTAACATCTTCTTCCCGAAGCTGGCGGCGTTCTTTGCCCAGTACAGCAACGATAAAGGCTACTTTATGGCGGCGCTGGTGATGATGCTGGTGGGCCTGCCGCTGATGCTCAACGGCTTTATGCAGATCAAAGAGCGCGTTCCGCCGAGCCCGGAAAAGGTGACGATGCGCGACACCTTCCACAACCTGCGCCAGAACAAGCCGCTGTTTATTGTCCTGCTGTCGTTCTTTTTCTGCGTGTTCCATAACGTGGCGGGCGGTCTCTATATCTACTTCTTTATCAACAATATGGGCGACGGCAGCCTGCAAATGGCAATTGGCGTGATGGGGATAGTGGCGGCGGTGCTGTGCCTGGTCGCCCCGCTGCTGACCCGTCGGATGCAGAAGCGGAAGCTGTTTATGATCCTCTGCGGGCTGGACGTGGCGGTGCGCGTGGTGATGTGGTTCACGGGCTATCAGCACACGGCGCTGCTGTTTGTCCTGCTCGGCCTGAGCACGCTGTTCGTGATGATGACCAATATCCTCACCTCGTCGATGATCGCCGACACCATCGAGTACGCGGAGTATCACACCCACAAGCGCTGCGCGGCGATCACTTTCTCCGGGCAGACCTTTACCGGCAAGATGTCGGTGGCGGTAGGCGGCGGGCTCATCGGCGTGTTCCTGACGATGATCGGCTACGTGCCGCAGGCGCAGAGCCAGAGCGAAGGCGTGCTGGCGGGGCTGTTCTTCGGGATTTGCCTGCTGCCG
Organism: Enterobacter cloacae complex sp. S1; assembly: GCF_014930525.1. NCBI lineage: Bacteria > Pseudomonadati > Pseudomonadota > Gammaproteobacteria > Enterobacterales > Enterobacteriaceae > Enterobacter > Enterobacter cloacae complex sp. S1. The sequence goes on along the minus strand of NZ_JADBRE010000001.1, from coordinate 231,541 downwards.
GCGATTGGGTCGCTGATCCGCATGGGCTTTATGTCGCGCTTTACCTTTACCGAAGAGAAGCATGCGGAGGTTTGTCGTCTGCTGGCGGAGCGCAGGTTGAGTAGGGAAGGGGAGCCGGGTAGCGAAGAGCACAGCGTTCGTCCTGTGCGGGTAAATTAATGCAGCCAGACACCTGCCGGGCAGGTGTCTGGCCCCTGACATTACGATGCGTGCGGTGGTTTAATCTCCTTCAGGAGATCCAAAATGTTATTACTGCCTGTCGATTTTACTTTTTGATAAAATACAGGTTCGGAAATCGGTGAATCCCATTGATGGATCTGTTCTTTTTTGAATGGGATACATTTCATGGCTGTGCGCTTCAGCGCTTTACTGCGGAGATCGTAAGCCTCGAAATCATCCGCCGTTGTTTTCAGGCTTGCCGCTCTCGCTGCGTTAATCTGGCTTGGGCATATGAGCTGAATATTACCCAGTGAAAAGATATTTACCCCAGTGATAAAAAATCGTGACGGGATTTCTTTATAGTAACGGGTGTTCCACGTTGCTCCGTCAAACATGGCGTGGGGATGCGTCTGCGTCTCGATGTAATACTGGTGAGTCCGCCAGTCACTGATGCCAGAAAGATTGAGGGTCATGTTGATAAGCAAGTTCGGCGTGGGTCTAAAGAAAATCGTCATCAGGAACACCAGGGCCGGAATGACAATCACTATTGTCGTTATCATCTGGATGATGTTTTTCTGTTCACTTACGAGGATCATACCAGGAAAAATGCCGACCACGGCCAGAACCACTGACAGCCCGGTGAAAATGGTTAATTGCGCGAGCATGCTTGTTTCACTGTTAAAATCAAGCTGGCTGGTCACGAACAGAAGTGGGAGGACCTGAACACACGCAGGAATAAGCAATAAAGCAGGTAACCCGAACTTAATCGGCCATGTTGCGAGGTATTTCTTTTCCAGCGCGTTATCAATTTTAACATATACATGGGTGAAAATTTGCCATCTCGACATACTCCAGGTCGTCAACAGAAGCAGGCCGATCGCCGTTATCGTAACGGCAAATCCATTCCAGTTGCGAAAATAATAAAGACTCATGCCGCTGATAAACACGATGCAAATCATGATGCTGTTTACCAGACTCACATTCGCGAGTCGTGAGGGTAAGCCTTCATAATGCTTTAGCGATTGTTCATTCGATAAGTAGATTAAATACAGTAAGAAAGACGAAATAAATATAACGATACTGAAGCCGAACAGGGAAAGCAGAGTGAAACCAAATATGATGCCAATAGCGCTCGTCACGCTCAACGCATCATAAAGAATATCCAGTCGGTCAATGTTAGCGAGATAGAACCATATAACGCTAAAGGTACACCCTGTCACGAAGGTGGACGAGGTTATAATGGCGATGAAAAATTTACGGTTAATGATTTTTAAAAAATCGGCCTTCATCCTGACGCCCCCTTTTGTAAAGGGGCATCATAAGACGTGATAAGCCTTAATTTCCAGCCCCCAAAATGTGTGATAAATATTGAGGGCGTTCCCTTCCTGCGCCGCACAGAGCGGTGGCGATCGCTTAACTGGTAGACTCACCCACAAGCTCAATCCGGTTTCCGTCCGGATCGGCAATCACGGCTTCATAAAATCCATCTCCCGTCATCCGCGGGGCGCTGAGCAACGTTCCGCCCGAGCGTGCCTGCTCCGCCATGCTGTCCACCTTTGCTTTACTGCCAACATCAATGGCGATATGCGCCCAGCCGATAAACTCTGGGTAAGCGGGAGCGTCGGGCAGGTCGGGGACGGTCATCAGCTCAATGGTCGGCCCGTTGTCCAGCGTAATGAAGTGCGAGGCAAAGCCCTGGCGGTTGTTACTGAGGTAGCGCTCGTTGCTCCGCCCGCCAAAAATCGTTTCCCAGAACCTGACCTGGGCGTCCAGGCTGCGCGTCCAAAGCGCGACATGTGCAATATTCATCATAACCCTCGTTGTTTGTCTTGCGCGGTTGTGCAACATTATGCGTACTGATACGCGATTAGGTTTATTTAAAGGATTTTTAATGCTCGATTATGCTGCTTTTCCGGATCAACGACAAGCTCGGATCCGTCAGATCCTGACCGAGAGTGGAAGAGTGGTTTGCGCAGAGCTGGCGATCCAGATGGGGGTTTCAGAGCACACTATACGCCGTGATTTGCACGAGCTGAGCAAGAAGGGCATCTGTAAAAAGGTCTACGGCGGGGCGGTGCTTCAGCTGCCGGAGGCGGGGAGCTTTATCAGCCGCGAGCAGATAAACAGTGCAAAAAAAATCACAATCGCGCAGAAAGCTGCAACGCTTGTCAAGGCAGGCTGCTGCATTTTTATCGATACCGGCACGACGAATCTGGCGCTGGCGAAAGCGTTGCCTGCGGAGTTAAGCGTTACGGTGGTGACCAATTCGCCGGTTATTGCGGCGGCGCTGCTGCACCATCCGCTGTGCGAGGTAATTATGATCGGCGGGCCGATCCAGCGGGCATCCGGTGGGGCGACTGGCGCAACGGCGGTGAGCCAGATCCAGGGGATTATCTTCGATCAGGCCTTTATCGGCGGCTGCGCGATGGATCCTGATACGGGGCTGACCGGCTTTGATTTTGCCGACTGTGAGTTCAAAAAAGCGGTGATTGCCCAGAGTAACGAGACCATTGTCGCGCTGACCCCGGACAAGCTTCCCGGCGTGGCGCGCTACGTGGTGGCAAATAGCCGCGACATTGACGTGCTGGTGGTGGACGAGAATATGGAGAGGGACCTTATCGATACCTTTGTGGCACAGGATGTTCGCATTGTGTGCGCTTGAGGACTTTGACGGGTAAAACAGGCTACACTCTGGTTTTGAGCGCGACAAGCTGAGGAAACAACAATGCACTACACACTGAAAGAAAGCGACAAGGAAAAAGCGGAAGGAACAAACGGCGCGGGCGCTCTACAGCAAAAACTGCTGGAATCCCGTTCGATTGTCATCTCCGGAGAGATTAACCAGGAGCTGGCCCAGAAGGTCATCACTCAGATGATCCTGCTGCAAAGCGTCAGCAACGATCCGATCAAGCTGTACATCAACAGTCAGGGCGGCCACGTGGAAGCGGGCGACACCATCCACGACTTCATTAAGTTTATCCGTCCGGAAGTGCATGTGATCGGCACCGGCTGGGTGGCGAGCGCCGGGATTACCATCTTCCTGGCGGCGAAAAAAGAGCACCGCTACGCTCTGCCGAATACCCGCTTTATGATCCACCAGCCGCTGGGCGGCGTGCGCGGTCAGGCAACGGATATCGAAATCGAAGCGCGCGAGATCATCCGCATGCTGGAACGCGTGAACAAGCTGATTGCTGACGCCACCGGCCAGCCGCTGGAGAAAGTGAAGAAAGACACCGACCGTAACTTCTGGATGTCACCGGCGGAAGCGCTGGACTACGGCATCGTGGGTAAACTGATTACCCATTATGACGAGCTGAACCTGGATTAAGTTTAAGCCGGCGTGTGCGTCGGGTGACGGCTTCGCCTTACCCGACCTACGCGCGCTCGATTGACCCATGACAAGTTCCCCCCTCGCTGTCTCTTCTATAATCGCGCCTGTCTCCCCTCTCACTGGTGCTACCCATGGCGTATCAACTGAACCTGAACTGGCCGGAATTTCTTGAAAAATACTGGCAAAAACAACCCGTTGTGCTGAAAAATGCCTTCCCGAATTTTGTCGACCCCATTACCCCTGATGAACTGGCGGGTCTGGCGATGGAGCCGGAAGTTGATAGCCGCCTGGTAAGCCATGCTAACGGCAAGTGGCAGGCGAGCAATGGCCCGTTTGAGCATTTCGATAACCTCGGTGAAACCGGCTGGTCCCTGCTGGCGCAGGCGGTGAACCACTGGCATATGCCCGCAGCAGAGCTGGTGCGTCCGTTCCGCGTCCTGCCGGACTGGCGTCTTGATGACCTGATGATCTCCTTCTCCGTCCCGGGTGGCGGCGTTGGGCCGCATATCGATCAGTACGATGTGTTTATTATCCAGGGGATGGGCAGCCGCCGCTGGCGCGTGGGGGACAAGCTGCCGATGCGTCAGTTCTGTCCGCATCCGGCCCTGCTGCATGTCGATCCGTTTGAGCCGATCATCGACGAAGATCTGGCGCCGGGCGATATCCTTTACATTCCGCCTGGATTCCCGCATGACGGCTTCACCCATGAAACCGCGCTCAACTACTCTGTCGGTTTCCGCGGGCCGAACGGTCGCGATCTGATTAGCAGCTTTGCCGACTACGCGCTGGAGAACGATCTGGGCGGCGAACATTACAGCGATCCGGATCTGACCTGCCGCGAACACCCTGGCCGCGTGGAGCAGTACGAGCTCGAACGCATTCGCCAGATGATGATCGACATGATTAGCAAGCCAGATGATTTTACGAAATGGTTTGGCAGCTTCGTCTCCACGCCGCGTCACGAGCTGGATATTGCCGCCGCCGAGCCGCCGTATTCCGCAGAAGAGGTGCTCGACGCGCTGCAAGGGGGCGAAACGCTCTCCCGCCTGAGCGGGCTGCGCGTGCTGAACATCAACGGCAGCGTCTTTATCAACAGCGAACAGCTGGAAACGGCGGATGTGAACGGGGCGGACGCGCTGTGCCGCTTCACCGAGCTCGGCCAGGCTGAGCTGGGCGATGCGCTGAATAATCCTGCGTTTGTGGAAGAGCTGACCGGTTTGATTAACCAGGGCTACTGGTTCTTCGACGAGTAACAGCAGGCGGCGTTTAGTCAGGCTAAACGCCGCCAGGTTCAAACCAGCATATTACAGGCCTTCCAGTAGTTAAGAAGCCGCTCATCGTCGCGCTCTTTCTCCGCTTTGATTTTCATCGCCTGGGCGAGATTTTCTCGCGATACTTCATGGCCTTTTTGCACGATGTCTAAAACCGCTTCACCAAGAGCCAGTGAAATTTCTGCCCGATTATTGCGAATCGTCATAAATACCTCCTCGTTGGTTGCGATAATCTAATTATGAACGGGAAATAATCAGTCGGTAATAATTCATCTCATTCTTATTTTTCCATTTCGGCATTAAGTAGACTTAATATTCAGTTCTGTCAATGATGTTTCAAAATGCTAATAAGACGTTTAAGCCTGAATTTATGCGCTACAGTTAATGTCGTGCAACAGGCAAATAACCGAAACAGGAGAATAATGATGGTAGATAAAAGCGCAATTAAGGATCACACTCAGGTTGTCGCCAGCTGCGGAACGCACGTCGGGGTTGTGGACCATCTTGATGGTGAGCGTATCAAGCTTGCGAAGAGCGATCCGGAATCGGGCGGCAAACACCACTTTATTCCTCTCGGCTGGGTTGATAAGGTCGAAGATAATAAAGTTGTCCTGACCAAAAACCATAAAGAGGTTTTTGCTGAGTGGCAGGAAGCATAAATATATTTCTCGCAAGGAAATATATGCCTTCGCTCCGGCTTCGTCCGGAGCGTAATAGTGTCTGCGCCCGGTGATTGCTGCCATTACAAATGGATGGTACTGTTTTGCCTGTCCTTTCCCCGATGCAGGCCCCGAATGATGCTCCAGAGTGAAAATAGATCAGCGAAACGCATATTTTTTGTTGAAGATTTTCAGGTATTCGGCGAGCGCTACGGCATCGACTACCGTTTCCCCCAGTTAAAAGAGGCGCAGGTCAGCGGTAGCCCCGTGTTGCAGGGGAATGTTGAAGAGATGATGCTCTCGTCCGGCATTTCGCTGACCCATTCCGACGTACGTGTATTACAGCCCTATGAAACCACCTCTCGCCACAGCAGCCCGCTCTATATGCTGGTGGTGCTGGAAGGGTGCGTGACGCTCACACTCAATGGTATCAATTATCCCGTCCGCCCGGGCATGGCGTTCAGCTCACGTCTGAGTGAAGATCAGGTGATGAGCGCGCGTCACGATGCCGACAGCACGCTGAAAACGCTCTCGTTTGGCGTCTACCCGCACGATGCCGGACGTGAAGCCCTGCTTGAGTCATTGCTTCTGGAATGGCAAAGCCTGAATGCACCCGCGTTTGTCTGGCAGGTTCCCGAGTTTGTGATGTCAGGTATTCTGCATGCGCAGCGGCAGGGGGGAAGCGTGCTCTCACGCAAGCTGTTGCTGGAGGGGCTGATGTATCAGCTGCTCGGTCACGGCCTCAACCAGCGCCAGCAGCCTTGCCCAGGCCGCCCTGAACATGCGCGTCTTGAACGCGTGCGGAGCCTGCTGGAACAGTCTCCTGAACGGGATCATACTCTCGCGCAACTCGCAGCCCTTGCGGCAATGAGCCCGAGCAGCCTGCGCAGCAAGTTCCGTCAGCGCTACGGCTGCACGCTTTTCGACTACCTGCGCGACTGCCGCCTTGCGCTGGCGCGCCGCTATCTGCTGGAAGGCCACAGCGTGCAGCAGGCGGCGTGGATGTGTGGCTATCAGCATGCCACCAATTTCGCCACCGCGTTTCGCCGTCATTACGGGATTTCACCGGGTGACGTGCGCAAACTCCGCTAACGTAATTTCTCCTGTTGCGCGAATGCATCCCGTGCGGTTTAGCATCGCGCATACGTAACCTGGCGGCACGCATAGCCGTTTGCACTCTCAAAAAGGTAATAATTCTTATTAACAATAAGAAATATCTCTGGAGAGGGTTATGTTTGCTAAATCGCGTCTGGCACTGCTGGTGGGATGGGTTACCGGTAGCGTCGCTTTTCCTTTACTGGCGCAGGATGCCCAAAAAACTGACACCGTGGTGGTGACCTCGCAGATGCAGTCTGCGGCCACCAAGCTTGAAACACCGGATATTGAAACCCCGCAGTCGGTCTCTATCGTCACTCGCGAGCAGTTCGAAGAGCAGGGCGCAACCAGCGTGCGTCAGGCCGTGAGCTACACGCCGGGGGTCTACAGCAACCAGATCGGGGCGTCAAACCGCTTTGACTACATGGTGCTGCGCGGCTTCTCGGACGGCAGTCTGGACAACGTCTACCTCGACGGCCTGAAGATGATGGGCGACACCAACTCCCACAGCTCGCTGGTGGTTGACCCGTGGTTCCTGGACAGTATCGAAGTCGTGCGCGGTCCGGCCTCCGTGCTCTATGGCCGCTCATCGCCGGGCGGGATTGTGGCGCTCACCTCCCGTAAGCCATCGTTCGATCCTGGCGGGGAGATCAAGCTCTTCGCCGGTAACAATAACCAGCGTGGGGCGATGTTCGACGTCACTGGCCCGGTTGATGATAACGACCGCGTGGCGGTGCGCCTCAGCGGGATGACCCGCTATGCCGATTCCCAGTTCGATCCGCTGAAGGAAGAGCGTTACGCCCTGATGCCGAGCCTGACCTGGCGTATCACCGACAACACCCGTCTGGATCTGATGGCCTACCTGCACCGCGATCCGGAAGGCGGTAGCCACTCCGGCCTGCCATATGAGGGCACCGTTGTACCGCACAGCGGTAAGAAAATCTCCAACACCTTCTTCGAGGGCGAGGACGATTACGACAAGTACGATCGTCGGGAAAACATGGTCGGCTATAACATTGAGCACCTGTTTGACAGCGGCTGGTCCGTGCGCCAGAAGCTGCGCTACCTGCACACCAAAGTCGAGCTGAACCAGGTGTATGCCGCAGGCTGGCTGAATGACACCGAGCTGAACCGCGGCTATTCCGGCTCCGACGAGAAGATGAACGCCATCACCCTGGATAACCAGGTCGACGGCAGCTTCGATACCGGGGCGGTAAACCACCGCGTGCTGATCGGCATGGACTACCAGGACCGCACCAACAACGTCACCGGCTACTACGGCGGCTTCCCGCCGATTGACGCTTTCCATCCTGTTTACGGCGCGAAGCCGGACTACATCACCCAGTACAGCAGGGAAAAACACAAGCTGCGCCAGACCGGCTACTACCTACAGGATCAGATGTCCATTGACCGCTGGCGCCTCACGCTGGGCGGGCGTTACGACCAGGTGAGCGTGTCGAACGTCGACAACTTCAACCACACCCGCAGCGATCTGGATAAAAACAACTTCAGCAGCCGTGCGGCGCTGCTGTATCTATTTGATAACGGCGTCGCGCCGTACGTCAGTTACTCTACCGCCTTTACGCCGACCAGCTTTGCCGACGAGCAGGGCAACATTTTGGATCCGATGAAGGGCAAGCAGTGGGAAGCGGGTGTGAAGTATGAGCCGGAGGGGTTGAACAGCCAGTTCAGCGCCTCGGTGTTCCGCATTAACCAGAAGAACATTGCCACTAAAGAGGAGCCGACCGATCCGTACCGTTCCATCGGTGAAATCGAATCCGAAGGCGTTGAACTGGAGGCGATTGGTCAGCTGACCGACAGCCTGCGTATGCAGGCGGCGTACACCTACACGGATATTCGCTACAAGAAGAGCAGCCCGGAAGAGGAGGGCAAGCGCGCCGTTTATGCCCCGCGTAACATGGCCAGCGCCTGGCTGAGTTACGACGTCAAAACCGGCCCTCTGGACGGCCTGACCGTCGGCTCCGGCGTGCGCTATGTCAACGGGATCGCCAGCGATCGCCAGAACACCCATACGCTTCCGTCGTACACGCTGGTGGATATGACCGTGGGGTATGACCTGTCGAAAGTGGGGCTCACGGGCGTGAGCGCGCAGTTGAACGTCAATAACCTGACGGACAGAAGCTACGTCGCGGCGTGTAACTCGCTCTATTACTGCTACTTCGGTGCAGAACGCAGCATTGTTGGCAGCGTTTCGTGGAAGTTCTGAGTCGTTGACCATTGCCCGGTGGCGGTTTCCACCCTCTCCCTTTGGGAGAGGGTTGGGGTGAGGGCAACAGGCCGCACTACTCCTCCATCGCAATCACAATTGCCTCGCCCATCTTCCTCAGCGCTTCGCGGTTCTTCTCCGTCGGCGGCAACGCCACGTTGATCCGCAGGCAGTTGCGGTACTTCCCGGAGGCAGAAAACAGCGACCCGGCCGCAGCCTGGATCTTCAGACGGCACAGCTGCTTGCTGACGCACACCATATCGACCGTCTCCGGCAGCTCAACCCACAGCAGGAAGCTTCCCTGCGGGCGGGTGACGCATATCTCTGCCGGAAAATACTGCCGCACCCAGCAGGTATAGGTTTCCATATTCTGCTGATAAATCTGACGCATACGGCGCACGTGGCGATGGTAATGGCCGTCGCGAATAAACGCCGCCACCGCCATCTGCGTGCCCGGCACGTTAAACCCGCCCGCGGCGTATTTCATGTGCATCACCCGGTCGTAATAGCGCCCCGGCACGATCCAGCCGACCCGCAGGCCCGGCGCCACGGTTTTGGTAAACGAGCTGCATAAGAGCACGCGGCCATCTATGTCCATAGAATGAATGGTGCGCGGACGCGGGTACTCCGCCGCCAGCTCGCCGTAAATGTCATCCTCAACAATCACGATATCGTGCCGCTGTGCCAGGGCTAAGACCTGCTTCTTGCGAGACTCCGGCATGATAAACCCGAGCGGGTTATTGCAGTTCGGCACCAGGATCACCGCCTTGATCGGCCATTGCTCCAGCGCCAGCTCTAACGCCTCGATGCTGATCCCGGTCTCGGGATCGGTGGGAATTTCAATGGCCTTGATGTCAAAGCCGCGTAGCATCTGCATGGTGCCGTGAAACGATGGTGACTCGACTGCCACGATGTCACCCGGCTTGCACACCGAGAGCAGGGCGATCGACAGCGCGCCGTGGCAGCCGTTGGTGATGACAATCTCGTTTGCCGCCACGGTGGAGCCGCCATCCAGCATCAGACGGGCGATTTGCTCGCGTAGCTCCAGGCGCCCGTCGAGCACGTCATAGCTCAGCATTTCGCCCGGATTATGCTGCGCAATGCGGCTCATCTCACGCCACAGCGGCTTCAGGCTCGGTTGGTTAATGTCCGGTGAGCCGCCGCCAAAGGAGATCATCTCTTTGTCGGCGCGGGCGTCCAGCAGCATCATCACTTCGTCCCACTGGGTGACGTCCACGGGGCGCTGCACCGGGCGCGTCATCGCCGGGACGGGCGGCTGGGCTTTGCGTTTCGAGACAAAATAGCCGGAGCGCGGCTGAGGCGTAATCAGCTGGCGGTTTTCGAGGATCTGGTAGGCCTGCTGTATGGTGCTGATGCTCACGCCGTGCTCCTGGCTCAGCGTGCGTACCGACGGCAGACGTTCACCGCTGCGATACAGCCCTTGTTCGATACGTTCCGCCAGGAGGTTGGCCAGATGTTGATAGCGCGTCATGCTGTATCCTTTTTTTTTACCATACAGAGCATTAAACCAGTACAGATTGATGGGTAAACCACCATGCAGATACCGTTTTAGCGGATCTGTATGGTAAACAAAAGCAGTTTTTGAATCTGTATTGTACTGGCCGTTTTCCATGATGATAACTCCACTGGCACAGCGAGGAGAGCATCATGGAATTCTACGAGAATCGTTCAAAACGTCCGTTTATCGCGTTTGTCTGGGTAGCGAAAACGCTGCGTAACTGGTATCGCATCAACCGTACCCGCCGTATTCTGAGCCAGATGAGCGACGAGCAGCTCAAGGACGTCGGGTTATCGCGATATGATGTGTGAGCATAGGGTTGCCCGGTGGCGCTACGCTTACCGGGCCTACAGGAGACCGTAGGCCGGGTAAGGCGCAGCCGCCACCCGGCGGTTTTCAGCTCAACAGCGCAAGCGTCTGCCGTTTCGGCCTTTCCAGCAGCTCAACCGCCTCCTGATATGACCGCACGTTGTTATAGCCCATCACCAGCCCGTAGCGTTTGCCCGACCCGCGATACCACGCCGAAAGCGCATTGACCTGCAATTGCTGTTCCTGCCAGCAGCGGGCGATCTCCCGGTCAGCGCTTCCCTTTGCGAGGAACGCGACAATATGCATTCCACCGTCGTTTTGCTCGGTGAAGAACAGATCACCATAGACCTCACGCAGGGCGGCAATCATCCAGTCGCGGCGGGTTTGATAGAGCGCGCGCATCTTTTTCAGATGACGGAAAAAATGCCCCTCGTTGAGAAAGGCTGTGAGGATCTTTTGCGTCAGCACCGGCTGGCCGCTGGTGAGGATGTCCGCGCTGTCGGTAAACGCGCCGACGGTGCTGGCGGGCATCACCACGTAGCCCATGCGCAGTGAAGGCATGATGGTTTTGCTGAAGGTGCCCATAAAGATCACCCTGTCATGCTGGTCGAGGCTTTTCAACGACGGCAGCACTTTGCGGGTGTAGTGAAATTCGCCGTCATAGTCATCTTCGATAATCCACGCCTCGTTTTGTGACGCCCAGTCGAGCAGCTGCTGCTTGCGCGGCAGGGAGAGCGTCACCGCCAGCGGGCTCTGGTGCGACGGGGTAACGATGGCGAAGCGGGCATCGTGGTGATTACGCAGCAGGTAGTCCGTATCCATCCCTGCGCGATCGACCGGCACGGTGTGCAGGCGGGGCACAATGCGCTTGAGCAACTGCTGGCCCATAAAGTAGCCCGGATCCTCAAATACCACCTTATCGCTGCGGCTGGCGAGCGTGTCGAGGATCAGGCGCAGGCTGCCGCTGTAGCCGCTGGTGATCAGCACCTGTTCTGCGGTGCAGGACAACCCGCGCGAGATATTGAGATAGCGGGCAATTGCCTCGCGCAGCGGATACCAGCCCAGCACCGGCGGGTTGAGCATTTCATCCTGACGCATGGCGCGCGTCGCCTGGCCTGCCAGCAGCAGCCATTTTTTATAGGGGAAGCTGTCGAGCGCGGGAATGCCGGGGCGCAGAAAACCGGCCCGTTCGCGCTGGCTAATCAACGACGCCGGCAGCGTGCCGGTCGCTTGTTCTGCCGGAGCGTTTTGCGCGGGCAGCAGAAGATCCGGATTCACCCGCGTGCCGCGCGCGCCCTGGCTTACCAGATATCCTTCCCCCGTCAGAATGGCATAGGCTGTTTCAACGGTTTTTCGCGCCACCTTCAGCTCTTCAGCCAGCACGCGGATGGCAGGCACTTTGTCGCCGGGCTTCAGTACGCCGCGCGTGATGTTATCGCGATAGCGGGTATAAATGTCGTGATAGCCTGGCTTCATGTCCTACCTCATTTCAGGTTTTTTGTGTCTTTTTACTATGTCATTAACGACGTAGATTTGCCTCATCGCATGATAAAAACCGCACAAAAAAGAGGAAAGACAATGAGCACCCGCGTAAACCACCACAAAGCCACACCTGCACTCGCCAACGCGCTTTCCGCCCTGAGCATGGAAGTGGCGAAAACCTCCATTGATCCGGCGCTGAAGCACCTGATCGACATTCGCGTCTCGCAGCTGAACGGCTGTACCTTCTGCCTGGATATGCATTCGAAAGAGGCCAAAATTGCCGGCGAGCGCGAGCTGCGCCTGTACCATCTGGCGGCGTGGCGGGAGTCGCCGCTGTTCAGCGCCCGCGAGAAAGCCGCGCTGGCCTTCACCGAAGCGCTGACCCAGATTGGCGTTCTCGGCGTGAGCGACGCGCTGTACCGCAGCGTGGCGGAGCATTTCTCGGACGTGGAAATTTCAGAGCTGAACTTCGCCATCGTAGCGATCAACGCCTGGAACCGCCTGGGCATTACCTCCCGCATGGAGCCGGGCTCGCTGGATGCGGCATATGGGCTGAACAAGGCTAACCTGGAGTAATCCCGCGCTCGCGGATTATCGCCACCAGCGCCCGTAAGCCTGGCGGGACGTGACGATGGCGAGTGGGGGATTCGGGCGTTTATGGAGCCGAGGTCGATTGTGGGTTAAACCCTGCCCGGTGGCGCTACGCTTACCGGGCCTACAAAACACCGTAGGCCGGATAAGCGCAGCGCCATCCGGCAAACACTTCGCTCCATACCGAAGCATCCACACCATTAGTCCCGCATTCTCTCCATATCATCACAACGGAGAGACCTTCATGATCGCAGTCCTTTTCGAAGTTAAAGCTGCACCGGCGCATCAGGCGCGCTATCTTCAACTTGCCGCAGAGCTTAAGCCTTTGCTGGCCGATATCGACGGCTTTATTGATATCGAACGGTTCCAGAGCCTGACGACCGACGGCAAAATCCTGTCCCTTTCCTGGTGGCGGGATGAAGAGGCCGTCCGCCGCTGGAAGCAGAACGTCTTTCATCAGGCCGCGCAGGCCGAAGGCCGGGCGTCGATTTTTTCTTTCTACCGTATTCGCGTGGCGCAGCTGATGCGGGAGTACAGCTCCGAAACGGGAGGGCACGCGGATGTATGACGTTCATGTGATTTTCGACAACAGGCCCGGCGAGCAGGGTGAAATTGCGGCGGCGCTGGAACAGGCCATTGCCGCTGTAGCGGCTACAATGGCCGATCCGTCGCGCGTGAAGATGCTCTGTGCTCTGATGGACGGGCGGGCGTGGACGGCTACAGAGCTGAGCGTGGCGGCAGACGTTGCGCCGTCGACCGCCAGTGGGCATCTCGCGCGGCTGGTGGAGGGAAAGCTGATTACCTGCCTGTCTCAGGGGCGGCATCGCTACTATCGCCTGGCGGGACACGACGTGGCGGCGCTTGTCGAGCAGATGATGGGACTCTCCTGGAGCCGCATCACGCCGCCGGAAACCTCCGCGCCAAAAGCCCTGCGCGAAGCACGAACCTGCTACGACCATCTTGCCGGAACGGTGGCGGTGCATATCTATGAATTCATGCAGGCGGAAGGCTGGCTTGAGGCAGACGGTTCAGCGCTCACGCTACATGGCCGCGAGCAGTTTCTGAAGCTTGGTATTCCGTTAAATCCCAATACCCGTCGCAAGGCGTGCTGCGCCTGCCTGGACTGGAGCGAGCGGCGGTTTCATCTGGGGGGAGAGGCTGGCGCGGCGCTGCTCATCCACATGGAAAGCAAAGGCTGGATCCAGCGGGTGGCGGGGTACAGGGAGGTGGTGGTGACGGCTTCGGGGAAAAGTGCCGTCAGGAAGCATTTTAGCCGCTAAACGCCGTTGCGGGCTGATGCCCTCACCCCGACCCTCTCCCACAGGGAGAGGGAGAACATCGTTTCGCAATTCCTGCGCTTTAACTTCTCGTTTCTTGATACTTACCCTGATAACTATTATCGTAATGGCGTACTACGAGAGGATTCCCCATGAGTGAAGAAGATCTGTTTAGCCGCAGGCCGATGGGCATGCGGATGGCGATGATCGTGCGTCAGTGGCGCGCAGTCATCGACGACGCCATTCTCGACACCGGGTTAACCCAGTCGAGCTGGACGGTGATGATGCAGCTTCATCAACTCGGGGATAACGTCTCGGTCAGCGAGCTGGCGGAAGTGCAGGGGATTGAACTGCCTCCGCTAATGCGTACGCTGACACAGCTGGAAAAGCAGGGCTACCTGCTGCGCACCGTCTCGCCGTATGACAAGCGTATCCGGCTGCTGACGCTGACGCCTGAGGGAAAAGCCATTCTTGAAAGGCTCTCTCAGGTGATTGAGACGTATCAGGCGCGCGTATCGCAAAACATCGCGCCGGAACATCTCGATATTTTCAGTGCCACACTCAATCAAATCGCCTGCAATTTGCGGACAATCCGCGAAGAAGATAATAAGACCGAAAAATAATGACTCCTGAACAAAAGTTTGCCCGCTGGGTAAGGGTGAGTATTGCCTCTTTCCTGCTGATGTTTGTCTACTTTATCGTCGCGGATATCTGGATCCCGCTGACGCCGGACTCCACCGTGATGCGCGTGGTGACCCCGGTGTCTGCCCGCGTCTCCGGGTATGTGGCGGCGGTACATGTCCACAACAATAGCCAGGTTAAGAGAGGCGATCTGCTGTTTGAGCTCGACGCCACGCCGTTTCGCAATAAGGTCGAAGCGGCGCAGATTGCGCTGGAACAGGCGCGTCTGTCTAACGATCAGCTGGACGCGCAGATTGCCGCGGCGCAGGCCAGCCTGAAAACCGCGGTGCTGACGGCGCGTAATGACAAAGTTACCTTCGACCGCTACCAGAAACTGAGTACCTTGCAGAGCGTGTCGCAGGCGGATCTGGATAAGGTCCGTACCACCTGGCAGAGCAGCGAGCAGTCCGTCAGCTCGATTCAGGCGAATATTCATAACCTGCGCATTCAGCGCGGCGAGCAGGACGAGCACCACAACGTGACGCTGCAAAAATACCGTAACGCGCTGGATGAAGCGGAGCTAAATCTTGGCTGGACGAAGGTCTACGCCGAGGCGGACGGCACGGTCAGTAACCTGCAATTAAGCCCCGGTTTTTACGCCTCGTCCGGTTCGGCTGCGCTGGCGCTGGTGAACACCCGGATCGATATCGTGGCGGATTTCCGCGAGAAGAGCCTGCGGCATACCCACCAGGGGACCGACGCCGCCGTGGTGTTTGACGCCTTCCCGGGGCAAGTTTTCCGTGCCCACGTCACCAGCAGCGACGCGGGGATCCTCGCCGGACAGGAGGCCGTAAACGGTCAACTTTCTGAACCGGAAACCTCCAACCGCTGGGTGCGTGATGCCCAGCGTATGCGCATTCACGTGGCGCTGGACGAAGCCTTACCGAAGTCGCTGCCGACCGGCGCGCGCGCCACCGTGCAGCTCTACAATAGCGAAGGGCCGTTTGCGCGATTCTTCTCCGGGATGCAAATCCATCTGGTGAGCCTGCTTCACTATGTCTATTAGCACCCTGGCGCGGGTATTTACCCCGCACGGCAACATCGTCTATACGGCAAACGACTTTCGCCAGACCCTGCGTATCGTCTTTGCCGGGATGATTGCGCTCAGTATTTCGAGTTTCTACAACACCAGCTACGGCGTGTTTTTTGTGGTCTATCCGATCATGCTGCTCTCGCTGGTGCCGGTGTTTAACCGCCACGTGGCGAAGCAGTTTATCTTCAGCGCCTCGCTGAACTGCATCGAAATGGTGTTTATCATCGGCTATCTGTCCCAGTGGCCGGTCATTATGACGCTGGTGGTGTTTGCCCTGTACGTGATGCGTTTTCGCTTTATGAGTAAGGGGCCGCTGTTCCTGTTCGGCTCGATGGGCGTGGTTTGCCAGAGCGTGATGCTCAACTTTATGAGCTACCCCACCACCAACTGGCACACGCTTTTATTCTCTAACATCGAAGCGAGCGTGATGGCGGTGTGCCTGAGCGCGCTGATGAACTACCTGCTGCCGGACGTGGAGCCGCGTAAGCCGCCGCCGCTGATCGAGAAAGATGACGCCCGCGTGCGCCACGAGTCTCTGCTCTCGGGCACCGTGTCGACGCTGATTTTCGTGGTGTTCCAGATGAGCGACTTAAGCGATTCTCTTTCGGCGCTGATGGCGGGCATTCTGATCCTGTTCCCGATGCACTATCGCGGATCGGTTATCAGCTCCATCTGGCGCGTGGTCGGCGTGGTGCTGGGGTGTCTCTATATCCTTGTCGTCCAGCTTATCCTCTACGATCACAGCAGCCATATGCTGCTGATGATGCCGCTGATTGGCCTTGGACTGGCGTTTGGCGCGCGTCTGCACGTAATGGAGAAGGTCGGCGCCGGGGTAGGCTTCGCCAGTATCACCACCATCGGCATTATGTTCGGGCAGAACATGCATCCGGACAGCGACCTGGTGTTCAGCGATCTGTACCGCATCACCTCCGTCACCTTCGCGCTGGTGGTCACGCTGACGATGGTCTTTCTGGTGCACCTGATCCTGAACCGCTTCGAGGCGACGCGCTACGTTATCGCGCCGCCAAAAGCGGATTAATGCCCCAGCATGGCGGGCAGTTGCGAGAGCAGAAACAGGATCAGGCCAATTGTTCCGCCCACCAGGGTACCGTTAACGCGAATGAACTGAAGATCTTTACCGATATTGAGTTCTATCTGGCGTGACATGTCTTTGGCATCCCAGCTTTTCACCGTGTCGCTGATATGTCGCGTCAGGAACGCGGCGAAATCAGGCGCCACGCGGTGCGCGGCCTGCTCCAGATGCTCATTCAGCGACGCCCGCAGGCTGGCGTCGTTGGTCAGCGTTTCGCCAAACCACAGCCCGGCGTTGGCGATACGCTGCTTCACGCGGGAATCATCGCTCTGCATGTCATTTTTCAGCCACTGGCGCAGGTCAGCCCACATTTCCCCCAGATAGCGGTTAAAGGCTTCGTCATTCTTCAGGTAGTGTTTGATATTCTCGGCTTTCGCCGTCATCTCCGGATCGTTTTTCAGATTGTCGATGAACTTGATCGTGGCGCGGTCAAACGCCTGACGGATCTGGTGCGTGCGGTCGTGGCTGATATCGTCCAGCAGCGTGTTCACCGCGTTCGACACCATCTCCGCGCTTTGATCGCCCAGCCACTCGGTGGGCAGCACCATCGCCTTGCGCGGATGCTCGGTCTTAAGCCAGTGGACGATCTGGTCGGCAATAAATTCCCGCGTGCTTTCCCGCTGAATCAGGGTAATCAGGCGGTTGATGATGGCGTCCAGCAGCACCTGGTGACGGTTGTTTTTGGTCATGCTTTCCAGCATGACAGCGCTGGTCTCGGTTAGATCGACCTTGTCGATAGCCTTGTGGACGGCGCGTTTGAGCAGGCGCTGAATGCGCCCATCGTCGGTAAGTTCCAGAAAACCGCTCATCACCTGCACCAGATGCTGCCCCACGCGCCGGGCGTTATCGGGCTGGCTGAACCAGGTCCCAATCATCTGTGCGGGCTCGTAACGACGGATAAGATCGACAAGGGATTGCGTATCGAGAAACTTTTCCTGCACGAACTGGCCGAGATTGTCGCCGATGCGGTCTTTATTGCGCGGGATAATCGCCGTATGGCGCGAGATAAAGGGAATTGGCACCCGGCGGAACAGCGCGACAACGGCAAACCAGTCCGCCAGCGCGCCGACCATCGCCGCTTCGGCAATGGCTTTTACGCCGCGCACCCAGAAGGTTTGCGGCAGGAACAGAGTGGTGATAAACGCTGCGACGGCAATCAGCAGCAGCGACAGCGCTAGAAGCTTGGCGCGTTTGAGTTCGGTATGTTTTTCCATGGGCTAAGGATAGAGGGATACGGGGGAAAAGTGCAAAGCTGCACGAGGCCAGTCATCTCACTTTCTGGAATGCTCCTTCAGAAATCAAATCAAAACATTGTCTTTTTCGTTCAAATGCTGATCTGTTTGTATATGCTTTTTTGTATATACAATCAGGGAAGGGTACACTATGCCTATAGAGTATGAGTGGGATAGCAATAAGGCGAAAAGCAATCTGCAAAAACACGCCATTCGTTTTGAAGATGCAGTTCTGGTTTTTGACGATCCCTGCCATTTGTCTGTTCAGGATCGTTATGAAAACGGGGAGTTTCGCTGGCAAACCATTGGTCTTGTACAGGGCGTTATTGTCATTCTGGTCGCGCACACGGTACGTTTTGAAAGCGGGGATGAAATCATACGTATCATCAGTGCGCGTAAAGCAGATCGTAAAGAGAGGAGGCGTTATGAGCATCGTTAAACATAAACGCGGTAGTGCACCGGAAGTGAGTGCCCGCCGGGAGGCTGAACTCAAAGCGCTGGCGGATAAACCCGACAGGGAAATTGATTACAGCGATATACCGGCCACGGAGGATGATCGCTGGGCCGGTGCCGTGCGGGGAAAATTCTATCGACCGCTCAAAACTCAGGCATCAGTACGCATTGACGCCGACGTGATGGAGTGGCTTAAACGGCCAGGGAAAGGTTACCAGACGCGGCTTAATGCCATTTTGCGCGAGGCGATGCTGCGAGATCAGAACAAAAAATATCACAGGCAGCGTCAGGCTACCTTTTCTCTCAGAGGATATTTGCCACTACCCGCCACAGCACCCACCCACCAAACCCCATCAACACCACCCCCGCCGTGCGCTCTATCAGCCAGAGCGAACGGCTGAGCTTTCGCTGAACCGCCGGTAACCCCATCAGCGATACCAGCGCCAGATCCCATACCAGCACCACCATCACCATCCAGACGCCGCAGGTCGCCTGCTGAAGCAGCGTGACGTCCGGCCCGAGTAACGCGGTCATCAGCGCCAGGTAGAACAACGCGTTTTTGGGATTTAACAGCGCCGAACCCAGCCCCAGCAGGATTTGCTTTCGCAGAGAAGGGCAGCGCTGGCGGGTTTCTTCCAGCGCCAGCGGCTGCGGGCGGCTGCGCACAAGATGCGAGCCAATCCACAGCAGGTACAGCGCGCCGGACAGTTCGATAAGCGTAAACAGCCACCCAAACTGGCGCAGCGCGCTCCAGCCGATAATCACCAGTAAGATATACAACCCGTTACCTGCGGCGATGCCGAGACACAATCCGGCGCTGCCGCGCAGCCGATAGCGGGCGGCGTAGCCTACCAGCAGGAAGAAATCCGGGCCCGGGCTTAACAGGGCAACAAAATGCGCCAGCGCCAGGGCAAGAAAAGCGGAGGGAAATAACAGTTCCATAGCGACCTCAGTGACAAATCTGAGGTCACCTTACGACGTTACGTATCCTGATTATTGTCTGATATTGATCGGCCCGTGGCGTACTGGCGCGGCGTGGCAGCGGTATAATTCACGAAGGTCTTATGAAAATGACTCTGGTCGGCAAACCCGCTCTGGTAGCCCACGTCGGCGATATCATCCCCCGCGCGCAGCCGCGCTTTGGCGTACTCCACGCGCGAAATGTTGAGGAAACTGCCCGGCGTCAGGCCGGTATCCTGCCTGAAAGTGCGGATCAGCGTCTCCTTGCGCAGTGAGAATCGTTGGGCGAGTTCGTCAAGGGAAGGCGGTGCGGCAAGGTCGGAGAGTAACGCCTGCTGAACCTGCTGACTGGTTGAGCGAGGTGCATTCATCTCACCCGCGCAACGGGGAAGGGCAGAAAGCAGGGTCTCCACGGATGCGGAGGACATCGTCCCGACAACGGCAAGAAAGTGCTTAAAGAGCGTGGGATCGCGAATAACCTGTAGCGCCAGGGGAAGATCGGTGTCGATATAGAGCATATGGTAACTGCGCGGCTTCCCGGCAACGGGGTTGCAGCTGTGCGGGGCATAAGCCGGGATCACGATAAGATCACCGGGATCAAGAACGTACGCATTGCCATGACTTACGCAGCAGGTCTGGCCTTCCACAATCGCGCCGATGGAGAGCTGTGGATGGCAATGACGTTTATATGCCCGGGTGCTTTGCCACGTACTGCGCAGCTCAAGGCCTGCTGCGCGGTTAAAGGTCTGGCGGATGTGGCGGGTATCGGTCATAGGAACTCCATTGATGAGCATTTTTTATACCATGTCTGCGCATCGCCTGGCAGCGTCTTGTTAAGAACCCTCCGTATATACCCAACTTTACCTTCAAAGCCAGTCAGATTGACTACCCTTAATACCCTAAGCGGTAAAACAAGGAGATTCGATATGGCCTACCAGACAGTAAATCCTGCCACGAACCAGCTCATCAAAGAATATCCCTCTCACACTGACGCAGACGTTGAAGCGGCGCTGAAGGCAGCCGATGCGCTCTATCACTCCGACTGGGCGAAAGGCGACATAAGCCAGCGCCTGCCGGTGCTGCATAAGCTGGCGGACCTGATCGACGAACGCGTGGAGGATCTGGCGAAAATCGCCAGTCAGGAGATGGGTAAGCTCATCGAACAAAGCCGTGGCGAAGTGAAACTGTGCGCGCAAATCGCCCGCTACTATGCGGACAACGCGAAGCAGTTCCTGGCCCCGGTGAAGTATGACTCTGAACTCGGGGAAGCATGGGTTGAACATCACCCCATCGGCGTGCTGATGGCCGTCGAGCCATGGAACTTCCCGTACTATCAGCTGATGCGCGTTCTGGCGCCAAACCTGGCAGCGGGCAACCCGGTGATCGCCAAGCACGCCAGCATCGTGCCGCACTGTGCAGAGACCTTTGCACAGCTGGTACGTGAAGCGGGCGCGCCGGAAGGGGCGTGGACCAACCTGTTTATCTCGTCCGAACAGGTGGCGAACATCATCGCCGACGATCGCGTACAGGGGGCGGCGCTGACCGGTTCAGAAAAAGCGGGTAGCGTGGTTGCGGCACAGGCTGCGAAGCACATCAAAAAATCGACCCTGGAACTGGGCGGGAACGACGTGTTCGTGGTGCTGGACGATGCCGACCTGGATAAAGCCGTGAAGATCGGCGTTAACGCGCGGCTGAACAATGCCGGGCAGGTCTGTACCGCGGCGAAGCGCTTTATCCTGCATGAAAAGATTGCAGACGCCTTCCTGAGCAAATTCACCGAGGCGTTTAAGCAGGTGAAAATTGGCGATCCGCTGGACGAAAGCACCACGCTGGGGCCTTTGTCATCCAAAGACGCGCTGGAGACGCTAACTAAACAGGTTAACGAGGCGGTGAAAAATGGCGCGAAGCTGCACCATGGCGGCAAGCCGGTTCAGCGTGACGGAAGCTTCTTTGAGCCGACGATCCTGACACATATCTCGCGCGATAACCCGGCGTACTTCGAGGAGTTCTTCGGTCCGGTAGCGCAGGTTTACGTGGTGAAAAGCGACGACGAAGCGGTCGCACTGGCTAACGATTCCCACTACGGTCTGGGCGGCGCGGTGTTCAGCCAGAACATCGATCGCGCGAAGAAAATGGCGTCGCGCATTGAGACCGGGATGGTATACATCAACTGGCTCACCGACACTGCGGCAGAGCTGCCGTTCGGCGGCGTAAAACGTTCGGGTTACGGACGCGAGCTGTCGGACCTGGGGATCAAAGAGTTTGTGAACCAGAAGCTGGTGGTCGTTCGCAAGTAATGCGTTAATAAAAAAACCTGCCATCCGGCAGGTTTTTTATTAACGGTCGCATCGCCTTTCTTGCCGGGTGGCGCTGCGCTTACCCGGCCTACAATCAATGTGCAATAATTTTAATACATTGCACCCTTCATTGTAGGCCCGTGCAAGCGTAGCGCCGCCGGGCGAAACGCGCAAACAGGCTTAGAAGGACACTCCACCGCCTACATATGCACCATCGATCAGCGTGTGGTTTGGACGACCGTCTTTACCGTCTACGCTCACGTGGCGATAGCCCACTTTCAGCGTGACAGGTTTGACTGGCGTCCAGCTTACGCCGCCGTTAGCTTCAACATAGTTCTTCACGCTGTTGTTCAGGCCGTCTGGCGCCACATAACCTTCACCAAACACGTGAATGCTGTCCGTAAGCGCAACGTTAACGCCGCCGCCAATCGGGAATGCTACGCCGTTATCGCCTTTTTTCGGGCCGATGTAGATGGCTTTCGCGCCAGCGTTCAGCATCACCGGACCCACTTCCAGGTTGTAGCCTGCCCCAACGCCGCCGGTCTGGGTGCCGTCATCGGTGTTTTTCAGCCAGTTGCTCTCCGCATACAGGCCGGATGAGGATTTCCCCATTTCCAGATTGAGGTTAGTAAAGTTTTTACCCTGCTCAATGCTGCCACCCATGGCCAGTGCGGAGCCCGATACGGCGGTCAGAGCAGAAAGGATCAGGATGTTAAGTTTTTTCATGAGTGTTTCCTCGTCATTAAATTAATCTGAGGGCACCTTAACAAGCGATGTTTATGACTGCAAATGTGATATGTCTCGCATTTATATGCTGTTTTTGTTGGGTTTTTGAATGGTAAATGTTGATGAGTTGTTTATATGGCAAATCGTCAATGTCCAATACATTCGCGTTTAGGGACAGTTTACATTCCTGGCTAAACGTAAAATGAACGAGGTGCAAATAGTCCTTCGCCATGAATTAATTGGGTTTCTAATAATTTCCAAAAGTATTTCAGCTGACACAGATAAAGACAGAGGTTTACATTTCTGGTGATTGATATACGTCCGTACGCGCCGCTTCGTTGCCATTACATGTCATTTTTCTGACACCTTTCTTCATTACGTTGTTGGCTTCACTTACTGGATGCTAACAATATGAAAAGAAAAATTATTCCTGTGCTAATCGGTTGTGCGCTCTCTTTCTCTGGCCTGGCGGCACAGCCAACCGCGGAGCGCTATGTCGTCAGCTTTCCCGAAGGCGCGCATGTCAAATACAGCGGTGCGTTTGCCAGCACATTCCCGAACGGGCTCCCGGTGGGGATGGGTTCGGGTTTGTTGTTCACGGGCAAGCAGGGCGATGCGCTGACGTTTGCGACCGTGACCGATCGCGGTCCTAACGCGGATTCGCCAAAAATGGGGAAAAACGATGCCAAAATCTTTGTTACCCCGGATTTCGCCCCGCTGCTGATGACGATCCGTGTGCTAAACGGCAAAGCGGAGGCCGTGGACGCGCGACCGCTGCATGACGATAAAGGCGAGATCAACGGCCTGCCGCTGCAAAGCGGCGTGATTGGATCTACCAATGAAGTCGCGCTAAGCGACACCTTAAAAGTGCTGAAAGGCGATAACCGCGGGCTGGATACGGAAGGCATCACGCCGGACGGGAAGGGCGGTTACTGGCTGTGCGATGAGTATGGCCCGTTCCTGATTAACGTCGACAGTAAAGGGAAAATCCTCGCGATCCACGGTCCGCAGGCGACGGAAGGGGAGAAATCCATCGCGGGCGGTCTGCCAAACGTTATCAAATGGCGTCAGGCAAACCGGGGCTTTGAAGGGCTGACCCGCATGCCGGACGGACGCATTATCGCCGCCGTGCAAAGCACGCTGGATATCGACGGGAAGAGCAAAAAACAGGCGCTGTTTACGCGTCTGGTGAGCTTCGATCCGGCGACCGGGAAAACTGCGATGTACGGCTACCCTGTCGACAGCGCGGCCTACAGCAAAAACAGCGACGCCAAAGTCGGCGACATAGTGGCGCTGGATAACCACACCATCCTGCTGATTGAACAGGGCGAGGATAAAAATGACGCAATGCGTAACCTCATCTACAGGGTTGATCTGAGCAAGGCGAGCGATCTGGCGGCCTTCGACAAGCCGGGCGAATACCCGGAGTTTGATGATGAGAAAACGCTGGCGCAGCGCGGCATCACGCTTGCGGAAAAAACGCAGGTGGTCGATCTGCGTGCGCTGGGCTGGCAGCAGGAAAAGGCCGAAGGGCTGGCGCTGATTGACAGCAAAACGCTGGCAGTGGCGAACGATAATGACTTTGGCGTGAAGGTGGCGATGCAGAAGCCAGTCGAAGGCAAGACGCTCAAGGATTATCGGGTGAACGCGCAGGGGGCGCTGACGCTGGATGACAAACCGGTTGAAACCACCCTCAGCGTGAAGCCGCTGAAGAAATCGGAATCCGACAGCGAGCTATGGATTGTAACGCTGCCGGAGGCGTTGAAATAAGTTCCCCCTCACCCTAACCCTCTCCCCGCGGGGGAGAGGGGATGATCGGTGCGGTTATTTCTTCAGCCCCGCAAACGCTGCCCGAATTTCCTCTTCCGGCAGCTGTATTCCAATAAACACCATCACGCTGTGCGGCGCTTCATCGCCCCACGGGCGATCCCAGTCGGCGCTGTACAGGCGCTGCACGCCCTGGAACAACAGGCGGTTCGGCTCGCCGTCGATCCACAGCATCCCTTTATAGCGCAGCAGCCTGTCGGCAAATGACAGCAGCAGGTTCTCCATCACGCGGGAGACCTCGCTGATGTCCACCGGGTAGTCCAGCTCCATCACAATCGACGTCACGTCGTTTTGCTTGTCGGACATAAAGTGGAAGCGCGGTTTCGCGGTGACGTTCTCTTCCAGCATAAAGCCGTTGGTGTTGAACAGCTGAGCGAGATCGATATCGCCATGCGTCACCGTGTAAATGGGCGCACGCGAGTTGATGCGCGTCAGGCGCTCGCGCAGTTTTTCACTTTCACCCGCCACGTCGGTTTTGGTCAGCAGGATGCGGTCGGCGTAGCCAACCTGGGACTGGGCGATGGTGAACTGGTTCATCTGCTCGTCGGCGTGTACCGCATCCACCAGAGCGATGACGCCGTCCAGCAGATAGCGCTGGCAAATGATCTCATGGGAGAAAAAGGTCTGAATAATCGGGCCGGGGTCGGCCATGCCGGTGCACTCGATCACCAGTCGGTCGAAGTCGATGTCACCGCGATCGCGGCTGTCGAGCAGGTCCAGCAGGGCGTCTTCTAATTCGTTAGAGCGGGTGCAGCAGATGCAGCCGTTGGTCAGGGTTTTGATCTGCGTGGCGCGGTCGCCAATCAGCTGATCGTCAACGGAGACTTCGCCAAATTCGTTTTCGATGACGGCGATTTTGAAGCCGTGCTGCTCGTTCAGAATGTGGCGCAGCAGGGTGGTTTTACCGGCGCCGAGGAAACCGGTCAGCAGGGTAACGGCAATCGGGGTCATGGTTTCTCCTTTAGCAGCAGCGGACGCCGCCTTCTCCACTTCCGCCGTAGCGCGCTTCCTGACGCTCGCGGAAGAATTCAGTGTAGGTCATGTACGGCTTATCCGGATGGTTGGTCTTCATATGCTCAACGTAGTTGTCATAGTCCGGAATGCCAATCAGCATTTTCGCCGCCTGACCAAGGTATTTTTTTGCTTCGCCTAAGTTACCAAACATTGAGGGTTCCAGATAGAAGAAGCCCGGTGGCGCTACGCTTACCGGGCCTACAGTAACATGCTTAATTAATGGTGTGAGGAGGTCTTCACGCCGCCTTCCGGCACCGGTACGTACGGGGTCTCTTTGTCCGTACGGCCCTCAACGTTACGCACTTTCATCCAGGTTTTGATGCCGTAGAAGATAATGCTGTACACCACCACCAGGAACAGAATGCTCAGACCCGCGTTGGTGTAGTTGTTCACCACGATATGGTTCATGTTGGCAATCTGCTGCGCGGTCAGATCCGCGCCGCCTGCGGCAATCTTCTCTTTGTACTGGTTAGCCATGAAGAAGAAGCCTTCCAGCTGCGGGTTGGTGCTGAACAGTTTCAGACCCAGCGCCCAGGTAGTGCAGAGCAGCAGCCACAGCGCAGGCACCACGGTGACCCAGATGTATTTGGTGCGTTTCATCTTCACGAGGACAACGGTACCCAGCACCAGGGCCACAGCCGCCAGCATCTGGTTAGAGATACCGAACAGTGGCCACAGGCTCTTCACGCCGCCCAGCGGGTCAACAACGCCCTGATACAGCAGATAACCCCACAGGCCTACGCAGCCCGCAGTGCCCAGAACGCCGGCCACCAGAGAGTCGGTTTTCTTCAGGAATGGCACGAAGTTACCCAGCAGATCCTGCAACATGAAGCGGCCTGCACGCGTACCGGCATCCAGCGCGGTGAGGATGAACAGCGCTTCAAACAGAATACCGAAGTGGTACCAGAAGCCCATGTCCGCCCACGGCAGCACTTTGTGGAACACGTGTGCGATACCCACCGCCAGCGTTGGCGCACCACCTGCGCGGTTCAGCACGGACGGTTCGCCGATGTCTTTCGCGGTCTGCATGATCTGCTCAGGTGAAATCACGAAGCCCCAGGAGCTGACGGTCGCCGCCGCGTGCGCGCTGGCGTCTTTCAGCTGTGCCAGGATCAGCGCGGTATTTTCGCCGCCCATCTCATGCAGGTTTGGCATGGTAATGCCGAGACCCGCCGGCGGGGTGTTCATCGCAAAGTACAGGCCAGGCTCGATAATCGACGCCGCAACCAGCGCCATGATCGCCACGAAGGATTCCATCAGCATCGCGCCGTAACCGATGAAGCGCGCGTCGGTTTCGTTGGCCATCAGCTTCGGCGTGGTGCCGGAGGCGATCAGCGCGTGGAAGCCAGACACGGCACCGCAGGCAATGGTGATAAACAGGAACGGGAACAGGGCGCCTTTCCACAGCGGACCGGTACCGTCAATGTACTGCGTCACCGCCGGCATTTTCAGCTCCGGGTTGATGATCACAATACCAATGGCCAGCCCGACGATAACGCCGATTTTCAGGAAGGTTGCCAGGTAGTCACGCGGAGCCAGAATCAGCCACACCGGCAGCAGCGCTGAGATGAATGCGTAGCCGATCAGCGCGAAGGTGATGGTGGTGTCTTTAAAGGTCAGCGCCGGGCCCCAGTACGGGTCGTGCGCAATCACGCCGCCGAAGTAGATGGAGGCGACCAGCAGCACGATACCGATGACCGACACCTCGCCAACGCGGCCAGGGCGCAGGAAGCGCATGTAGATGCCCATGAACAGCGCAATCGGTACGGTAGAGCAGACGGTGAAGACGCCCCACGGACTTTCGGCCAGCGCTTTCACCACGATCAGGGCCAGCACCGCCAGGATGATGATCATGATCAGGAAGCAGCCGAACAGAGCGATCGTGCCTGGCACGCGGCCCATCTCCTCTTTGATCATCTCGCCCAGCGACGAACCGTTACGGCGTGAGGAGATAAACAGCACCATAAAGTCCTGCACCGCTCCCGCCAGCACTACGCCCGCCAGCAGCCAGAGCGTACCCGGCAGGTAGCCCATCTGCGCAGCCAGCACCGGACCGACCAGCGGACCCGCGCCTGCAATGGCGGCGAAGTGGTGACCAAACAGCACGTAACGGTTGGTTGGCACGTAGTTCAGGCCGTCGTTGTTAATAACCGCCGGGGTGGCGCGCGTCGGGTCGAGCTTCATGACCTTCTGCGCGATGTACAAGCTGTAGTAGCGATAAGCCACAAGGTAGACGGAAACCGACGCGACCACGATCCACAGGGCGCTGACGTGCTCGCCCCGGCGTAATGCGACAACCGCCAGACAGAAAGCACCGATGATCCCGAGGATGGCCCAGGGCACGTGCTTAAGTAGTTTTTTAGTATCCATAATAAGACCTGGTTTTTTATGTAAAGAAAAAAGGGTCAGGGTTCGTTGTGAGGAGGTATTGATTAATGCTGGAGCGATCGTGCCAGATCCTCGCGCGTGTAAAGCACGGTAAATGGGTGAGTGGTTGAAAGCGATGCGTGAGCGGTCAAAAGCGAGGGTGAGTGGTTAAAGCTCACCCCCGGTGGGAGAAATTATGTGATTGAGATCACTGAGAATAATCTAGCCCTGTGGGCTTTTGTCGTTCGCTTCAGGGCAGTGCACGCAGCGGCAGGGCTGATACGCGGGCAGCAGCTGATAGCGCCCTTTGCCGTCGTGTTCAATAATCGGGGAAAGCGCCTGTAAATCGCGGTACACCGTGCGTTCGGTAATGCCAAATTTTTGCATCAGATCGCGGCGATTAACGCTTCCGTTGCGGTGCAGGGCAATAATGATTTCAACCAGACGTTCAGCCGAGCGGCTGCGGGGTGAAGGGGCCATAAGACTTTCCAGCGTTAAGGGGGCGGCTGACGACGTCGCCAGCCGCCCCGGAAAATTTATCTTATGGATAGTTAACGGCGCACCTTTGCGGAAACCTTAGCGTTTTTTTGTGCAACGGGATCAAATCGCGGCTTCCATCTCCATCATCACCGGGTGGAAACGGCGTTTGAAGTAGATCAGGCCGTGCCCCTCGCTGCTGAGGATGATGTTCTTAATCTCCACAAGGTAGACCAGATGGGTGCCGATGGTTTGCACCTGGGTTATCTCACCTTCCAGGCTTGCCAGAGCGCCTTTCAGCACCGGCTGCGCCAGCGGTCCTTTCTGCCAGCAGGAGAGAGCAAAGCGCTCCTCCATTGCCATGCCGGTCATCCCGGCAAAGTGGCGGGCCATGATCTCCTGCTCGTGGTTCAGCACGTTGACGCACAGTTTGCCGTTGCCCTGGAAGACCGGGTTCATGGCGCTGTTGGCGTTGATGCAAACCATGACCGAGGGCGGAGTGTCCGTGACCGAACAGACGGCGGTGGCGGTAATGCCGCAGCGACCCGCATCGCCCTCGGTGGTGACCACATTCACCGCCGCCGACAGGCTGGCCATCGCGTCGCGAAAACGCAGGCGTTCTTCAGATTGCATTGAAACCTCCCGCTGCGTTATTTCAGCAGCTTATCCAGCATGTTGATATCAGTGTTGTTGTGCAGGTGCGGTACGGTCCAGCCGTGCTGGTCGTACTCGGACATGCAGCGGTCAACCATCGCCATCATCTTGTCCATGTTGCCGGAGCTTTGCGCCTGACGCAGGCATTGCAGGCGGATCTCATCCTGGCTACCGGAGTAGTTGATTTCGTACAGCTCGTGACGTCCGCCAAACTCGCTGCCGATGGCATCCCACATCAGTTTCAGAATCTTGATGCGTTCGACATGATCCATCCCGTTGGAGCCGCGCACGTACTTCGCAAGGTACTGGTCGATCTGCGGGTTGTTCAGGTCCCGCGCGCTGGACGGCAGGTAGATCAGCCCGGAGGTCACGTTACGTTCGATGATGTTCTTGATCTTCGCATAGGCCATTGGCGCCATCACGCGGTAGGTCTGTAACGCCGCGTGGTCAGGCAGATACGCGCCGTTTACCCACGGCGTGGCTTCGGAGCACATGGAGTCGCTCAGCGCCCAGAACATGTTGCGCCACGCCACCACTTCGCCGAGATCCGCCTGCACGCCGCGGAACTCGAGGGTGCCGGTACACTCCAGCGACTTCTTCAGCAGAGCGGTGATGAAGTCGAGCTTCACTGCCAGACGCACGCAGGCCTGAAGCGGGTACATGCGGGCGAAGCCACCTTCCATCGTCCAGCGACGGCAGCGGTCGAAATCGCGGTAGATCAGCACGTTTTCCCACGGGATCAGCACATGATCCATTACCAGAATGGCGTCGTTCTCGTCAAAGCGGCTGGAGAGCGGGTAGTCGTACGGAGAGCCTGTCGCCCCTGCCACCATCTCGTAAGAGGCGCGGGAGATCAGCTTCACCCCTTCGGCATCCATTGGCGCGACGAACATCAGCGCGAAGTCCGGGTTTTCGCCCATCACCTGCGCAGAACCAAAACCGATCATGTTGTAGTGGGTCAATGCCGAGTTGGTGGCCACCACTTTCGCGCCGCTGACGATGATCCCGGCGTCGGTCTCTTTCTCCAGCTTGATGTAAACGTCTTTCACCTCGTCCGCCGGTTTATGGCGATCGATCGGCGGGTTGACGATGGCGTGGTTAAAGTACAGGCCGGTTTCCTGAATACGGGTGTACCAGTTGCGGGCGTTCTGCTCGAACTGACCGTAGAAGGCAGGGTTAGCGCCGAGCGCGCAGCCGAACGCGGCTTTGTAGTCCGGCGTGCGGCCCATCCAGCCGTAGCTCAGGCGCGACCACTCGGCGATGGCGTCGCGCTGCTGGCGCAGGTCGTCGGCGCTTTTCGCCACGCGGAAGAATTTATGGGTGTAGCCGCCGCTGCCGGTATCGGTACCCCAGCAGAGGGTATCCTGCATGTCTGGCTTGTGCAGGGCATCGTACATCTGGGCGATGGACGCCGCCGCATTGCGAAATGCCGGGTGGGTAGTGACGTCCTTAACGCGCTCGCCGTAGATATAAATCTCACGGCCATCTTGCAGGCTTTTTAAATACTCTTCACCGGTTAACGGACGTTTGGCATCAGCGCGGAAATCTTCAGGCTTCATAGGGACCTCGTATCGGAATAGGGTTGTTAAATTTATGTTTTGTTTTTGTTGTTTAATTGAAGCGTGAGAGGGGCGGAACGTGAAGGGACGATTGGGACAACGGCAGGTACTTTTCGGGTGAGATCGCAGAGTGTGATTTCCCTCACCCTAACCCTCTCCCAAAGGGAGAGGGGACGGTTACTCCCTCTCCCTTTGGGAGAGGGCAGGGGTGAGGGGAACAGGCGATACCGGTACTTTCTGCGCCCGATACGCGCTCGGCGAACACCCCACTAAGCGGTTAAAAAACCGGGCAAAATAGGCCGGGTCCTTAAACCCCAGCTGCCAGGCAATCTCGCTGACCGCGCTGTCGGAAAACAGTAGTAAACGTCTGGCTTCCCGCAGCTGGCGGTCGAAGATCAGCCGTTTCGGCGAGCGGTTGGCGAAGCGGCGACAGATATCGGTCAGGCGAGATTCGGTGAGATGCAATTCGCTGGCATACTCCGGCACCGTCCAGTGCTCGTGGTAATGAGCATCTGTCAGCTGGTTAAAGCGCTGAAAAAGCTTCAGCTCGCCGCGCATGCCGCCCGAAGCGTGGTCGTCGAGCTTCGCGTTGCGCAGCAGCAGGGTAAATACCGCCTGCGCCAGCAGGACCAGCGTATGCTCGCGACCGGGCAGTTGTTCCGTGGATTCCCGGGCAATCAGCTGCCAGTAGTGCTTCAGCGCCGCCAGCTCGTCAGGCCTGTCGGCAAGCGACAGGCAGATCCCCGGCAGGCCGAACGCTTCCCGCGTACCGGGGTAGAGCACTTCTAACAGCGGCCAGATGAGATCCTCGCGCACCGTCAGCACGTGGCCGTCGCTGTCGGATTCGGTAATAAACGCGTGCGGCACCGACGGTGGCGTTAGCACGAACAGCGGCGCCTGCACCGAGTAACGGTGGTCGTCGAGCTGGAGCTCAATCTGCCCGGTGTCGAGAAAATGCATCTGAAAATACTGGTCGTGGCGGTGCGCCTGCATGTCGCGGCCAAAAAAGGCCGCCATGCGGGCAAACGACTGGTAGTGCACATCGTCGGTGCCCAGACTTTCGTCGTAATCCTTGCTGATATCAATGTTGGCGATGGGGCTCTGGCACATGATCGTTCCTCTGTTGATCCCGCTGTGTCATCGGAATGCGCGTCAGCACCAGCGCGCCCACCACCAGCAGGCCCGCCACGAACCACAGTCCCGAGCTGAAGCT
The DNA here is from genome assembly GCF_014930525.1 of Enterobacter cloacae complex sp. S1. Taxonomy (NCBI): domain Bacteria; kingdom Pseudomonadati; phylum Pseudomonadota; class Gammaproteobacteria; order Enterobacterales; family Enterobacteriaceae; genus Enterobacter; species Enterobacter cloacae complex sp. S1. The sequence continues at coordinate 200,035 of NZ_JADBRE010000001.1, read as the reverse complement.
GCCGGTCGCGTCGCGCAGAATACCTATCAGCAATGGGCTGACGGCAGACCCGACGTTGCCGATGGCGTTGATCACCGCCAGCGCCACCGCGCGGGATTGCAGGCTAATAACCTGATCCGGCGTGGTCCAGAATATCGCCATGGCGGTAAACGATCCGGTTGAGGCCATGATGATGCCAAGCAGCTGGATCAGGCTGTGATCGGTCGCCGAGGCCAGCATCCATCCCGCCGCGGCAAACAGATACGGCAGGATGGTGTGCTTTTTTCGCTCTTTCAGCCTGTCGGAGCGGCGGCTCCACCAGATCATCCCGAGGATGGTGCAAAACTGCGGGATCGCCGCCAGCAGGCCAATCACGATATTGCTGCTGCCGGTATTGAAGCTTTGTAGGATCTGCGGCGTCCAGATGTTGATCGCGCTCAGCGTATTCGTCAGGCAGAAGTAGGCCAGCGTGTAGAGCAGCACGGCGGGCGTCAGCACCTCGCGCAGCGTCGAGCGCGGCGTGGCGGCGTGCGCAATGGCCAGCTCCTGTTCGCGGGCGATCATCGTTTTGAGTGCCTGCTTTTCGTCATCATCCAGCCAGGTGGCCTGATCCGGGGTGTCGTTAAGGTAGAACCAGGTCACCACGCCGAGCACCACCGATGGCAGCCCCTCCAGCAGGAACAGCCACTGCCAGCCCTTCAGGTTCCACAGCCCGTCCATCGCCAGAATGTACCCGGAGAGGATCGAGCCGAGCATCATGGTCACCGGCATGGCGATCATAAACAGCGCGTTGGCGCGGGCGCGGTGATACGCCGGGAACCACCAGGTGAGATAGACCAGAATGCCCGGCAGGAAACCGGCTTCGGCAATGCCCACCAGCATGCGCAGGACGTAGAGCGTTTCGGGGCTGGTGGCGAACATGGTGCAGGTAGAGGCGATGCCCCACACCACCATGATCCCGGCGATCCAGCGGCGGGCGCCGACCTTCGCCAGCATGATGTTGCTGGGGATACCGCACAGCACGTAGGTCACGTAAAACAGCGTCGCGGCCAGGCCAAACATGGTCGACGTGAGGCCCAGATCTTTGCCCATCGTCAGCCCGGCAAAGCCGATGTTGATGCGATCCAGAAACGAGAAAACAAACAAGATAAAAAGAAACACGATCAAACGACGGAACAGCTTATTAATAACGCGATGTTCAACAGCTTTATTATGCAGGGTTGAGGTCGTCATGTTGCGCTCCACATCGTACGTTTAGTAGACGGATTTATTGTTATCAACTGCTGTGGTGACGTCGGTAAAGCGGGCCGCCAGCGCTTCGGCGCTGCGGGCGAGCAGGGTGGTATCCACGCCGACCGCGACAAACAACGCGCCGAGGCTGAGATAGCGTTTTGCCAGCTGTTCATTCGCCATCAGGATGCCGGGCGCTTTGCCCGCGCTGAGGATCTGCGCGATCGCCTGTTCAATGGCGGCCTGCACCTCCGGGTGCTGCGGATTACCGGCGAAGCCCATGTCGGCGCTCAGATCCGCCGGGCCGATAAACACGCCGTCCACCCCTTCCACGTCCAGGATCTGCGGCAGGTTTTTCAGCGCCTCGCGAGTTTCGATTTGCACCAGCACGCACATGGCGTCGTTAGCCTGATGCAGATACTCCGGGATGCGGTTCCAGCGCGACGCCCGCGCCAGCGCGCTGCCGACGCCGCGAATGCCGGCAGGCGGATAGCGGGTGGCGCTGACCGCCAGACGGGCTTCGTCGGCGTTTTGCACCATCGGCACCAGCAGGGTTTGCGCCCCCACGTCCAGCAGCTGCTTGATCTGCACCGGATCGTTCCACGATGGGCGCACCACCGGCTGGCTGGGATAAGGGGCGATGGCCTGGAGCTGAGTCAGGACGGTCTGCACGCTGTTCGGCGCGTGCTCCCCGTCGATCAGCAGCCAGTCAAAACCGGCCCCGGCCAGTAGCTCAGCGCTGTAGCTGCTGGTCAGCCCCAGCCACAGGCCGATTTGTGGCTTTCCGGCTTTCAGCGCGGTCTTAAATGCGTTTTCCATGGTGCACTCCTACACAAAGCGGCAGCTAATCGAGCCCATGTTGCCGTAGTCGACGTGGAAGGTGTCGCCTCTGCTGGCGGCAACCGGGCGGGTAAACGAGCCGCCGAGGATGATCTGGCCTGGCTCAAGCTGCACGTCGTATGGCGCGAGTTTGTTCGCCAGCCACGCCACGCCGTTTGCCGGGTGGTTAAGCACGCCTGCGGCGACCCCGGTCTCTTCGATCACACCGTTGCGGTAGAGCAGGGCGGAGATCCAGCGCAGATCCAGCTCGTCGGGTTTAATCGGGCGGCCGCCGAGGATCACGCCCGCGTTGGCGGCGTTATCGGAGATGGTGTCGAACACCTTGCGCGGGCGCTGGGTTTCCGGGTCAACGTTATGGCAGCGGGCGTCGATCAGCTCCAGGGCAGGGATGACGTAATCCGTGGCGTTGTAGACGTCGAAGATCGTGCAGTTCGGGCCGCGCAGCGGTTTTGCCAGCACGAAGGCCAGCTCCACTTCGATACGCGGGACGATAAAGCGATCCACGGGGATGTCGCTGCCGTCGTGGAAGAACATATCGTCCAGCAGCGCGCCGTAGTCCGGCTCGCTGATCTGCGAGCTGGCCTGCATCGCTTTGGAGGTGAGGCCGATCTTGTGGCCTTTCAGCACGCGGCCTTCGGCGATTTTCAGGCTCACCCATTCGCGCTGGACGGCGTAGGCGTCTTCAATGGTGATCTCCGGGTACTCCAGCGAGATCGCGCGGATCTGCTCCCGGGATTGTTCCGCCTGATGCAGGCGGTGGGCGATCAGGGTATGGGTGTGTTTGTCGAGCATGGCGATATCCTGTTTTTATTTGTTTTCTCCCTCTCCCTGTGGGAGAGGGCCGGGGTGAGGGCATCAGGCCGCAGAGATTTCCCCTCACCCTAACCCTCTCCCGGAGGGAGAGGGGACAGACCGTGCGGTATTACTTAAACAACGCGTGCACGTTGTTTTGTTTGTAGTTCAGCGTCGGATCGAGTTCTTCCATGGCGAAAGAGAGCGCCAGATAACGGCCCGCCATTAGCTCCGCGAAGTGCGTTTTGATCAGCGCAAACAGCATTTCACCGACCTCTTTCCGGCTTTCCAGGCTGCGCCCCGCGCCAATCTTCAGCGTCATATGCACAAAGGCGTAATCGTGCTTACCGTCTGCCATCTGCCAGGTGTCCAGCCAGTGGGCGCGGCTGCGGATGCCGCCGATGGGGAAGATGCCCGTGGCGGCGAGCGCCTCGTTCACTTTGGCGAACAGCCCTGGCAGGTCGGCCTCTTCGCGGATGTTGTCGGTACATTCAGCAATAAAGTGCGGCATGGTGGCTCCTTACGCGGGCAGCGGGAAAACGGCGTTGACCTGGCCGGTGCCGGAGCTGGCGAACAGCTCGGTGAGAAACTCCACCTTACCGTCGTATTTGTCCCAGCCGAGCATCCCCAGCAGCATCACCGTGTCGTGCATATTGCCCTCGCCGTAGCAGTAGTCGGCGTACTCCGGCAGCATGCTGCAAAACTCCTTGAACTGACCCTCGCGCCACAGCTTCACCACGCGCTCGTCCATCTGACGGTCAAACTCGCGGGTGTAGCTGTTCATCCCTTCCTCCGCACGCTGGTCGTCGATAAAGCGGTGCGAGAGCGAGCCGCTGGCAAGCACCGCCACGGTGCCGTCGTATTTTTCGATGGCACTGATGATGGCCTCGCCCAGCCTGCGGCTGTCGGCGAAGTCGTGAACCGTGCAGAACGCCGAGATGGAGATCACTTTGAAGTGCTTATCCGCGTTCATGTAGCGCATCGGCACCAGCGTGCCGTACTCCAGCTTCAGGCTCGGGATGTTGTGCGCCTTGGCGCGAACGCCAAGCTTCACCGCTTCGTCGGCAATCAGCTGGCCGAGTTCCGGGTTGCCGTCGTAGTCGTAGGTCATGTCGCGAATAAAATGCGGCAGCTCGTTGCTGGTGTAGACGCCCGAAAAATGGTCCGCGCAGTTGATGTGATACGCGCTGTTCACCAGCCAGTGGGTGTCGAAGACGATAATGGTGTCCACGCCCAGCTCGCGGCAGCGCTTGCTGATCTCTTTATGCCCGTCGATGGCCGACTGGCGGCAGCCGTGGTTTTTGCCCGGCAGTTCAGAGAGATACATTGACGGAACGTGTGTGATTTTTGCTGCTAAGGCTAATTTTCCCATGATCAGATCCCCCACTTTGGAATCGGATGGTCACCCATGGAGATACAGACGTTCTTCATCTCCGCGAAGACCTCGAAGCTGTACTCGCCGCCCTCACGCCCGGTGCCGGAGGCCTTCACGCCGCCAAACGGCTGGCGCAGGTCGCGCACGTTCTGGGTGTTGACGAACACCATGCCCGCTTCGATGCTGCGCGCCAGACGCAGCACTTTGCTAACGTCCTGGGTCCAGATGTAAGATGCCAGGCCGTACTCCACGTCGTTCGCCAGGCGCAGGCCTTCCGCTTCATCCTTAAACGGCAGCAGGCAGGCCACTGGCCCGAAGATCTCCTCCTGCGCCACGCGCATGCGGTTATCGACATCCGCCAGCACGGTCGGGCGCAGGAAGTTGCCGCCTTTCAGGTGCGCAGGCAGATCGGTCGGTTTGTCCGGGCCGCCCGCCAGCAGGGTTGCCCCCTCTTCAATGCCGAGGCGGATGTAGCCGGAGACTTTTTCCCAGTGCTGCTGGCTGATGAGCGCGCCAATCTGGGTGTTCGGATCGGTCGGGTCGCCCACGCGCAGGCGGTTGGCGCGCTCGGCAAAGCGTTTGACGAACTCCGGGTAGATGCTCTGCTGGATGAAGATGCGCGAGCCGGCGGTGCAGCGTTCGCCGTTGATGGAGAAAATGGTGAACAGGGCGGCGTCCAGCGCGCGCTCGATGTCTGCGTCTTCGAAAATCAGCACCGGCGATTTGCCGCCCAGCTCCATGGAATACTTCTTCAGCCCGGCGTTTTTCATGATGTTGCGCCCGGTGGCGGTACCGCCGGTGAAGGAGACGGCGCGCACGTCGTGATGGCGCACCAGCGCGTCGCCTGCCGTCGCACCGTAGCCCTGCACCACGTTGAGCACGCCCGCCGGAATGCCCGCCTCCAGCGCCAGCTCGCCCAGACGGTCAGCGGTCAGCGGGGAGAGTTCAGACATCTTCAGCACCGCGGTATTCCCTAAGGCCAGGCACGGCGCGACCTTCCAGGTGGCGGTCATAAACGGCACGTTCCACGGCGACACCAGCGCGCAGACACCCACCGGCTGCACCAGGGTGTAGTTGAGCATCTTGTCGTCGACCGGGTAGGTTTTGCCGTTCATCTGCTGGCACACCTCGGCGAAGAACTCGAAGTTGTGCGAGGCGCGCGGAATGAGCACGTTTTTGGTCTGGTGGATCGGCAGGCCGGTGTCGGCGGTTTCCATCGCGGCAATGTCCGGCACGTTCTGGTCAATCAGATCCCCCAGGCGACGCATCAGGCGCGCGCGCTCCTTCATCGGCAGGTTGGCCCATTTCGGGAACGCCTCTTTGGCGGCGGCAACGGCCTGATGGATTTCGGCTTCGCCGCCGGAGGCCACTTCTGCCAGCACCTCGCCGGAGGCCGGGTTGGTGGTGTGGAAGTACTCACTTCCGGCGACGTTTTTACCGTTGATCCAGTGGTTAATCTTTTTCATTTTGCAGTCTCCTCACTGACAATTCGGTTTACCAGACGGCCTACGCCTTCCACTTCCACCACCACCTCATCGCCCGGCACCACGTCGGACAGCCCCTTCGGCGTGCCGGTGGCAATCATGTCGCCCGGTTGCAGGGTCATGAAATCACTCAGATACGCAATCAAGTAAGGGATGCTGAAGATCAGGTCTGCCGTGGTGCCTTCCTGACGCAGTTCACCGTTGACGTAGGTGCGAAGACGAAGGTTGTGCGGGTCAGGAATGGCTTCTTTTGGCACTACGTTCGGGCTGATGGGGGTCAGCCCGTCGCGGCTTTTCACCCGCAGGTTCGGGCGATAGTAGTTTTCGAGATAATCGCGGATGGCGTAGTCGTTGCACACCGTATAGCCCGCCACGTAGTCCATCGCCTCGGCTTCGCTGACCTTGCGCGCGGTTTTGCCGATGACCACCACCAGCTCGGCTTCGTAATGCATGTATTCAATGTTGTTTGGGCGCACCGAGGTCTGGTTGTCGCCGTTAAAGGTGTTTGGCGCTTTGATAAATACCAGCGGCTCGGTGGGCGGTTTGAAGTCCAGCTCGCTGGCGTGATCGGCGTAGTTCAGGCCGAGGGCGAACAGCGTGGCGTGCGGCGGCTTGCGCGAAGCGATGGCAACGTCGCGTTCCTCCACCACCGGGTTTTCCAGCGGCGGAAATCCTTCTGCCAGAATACGTACCCGATCGCCCGGGCGAACTTCGACGCGGCTTTGCGGAGTGCCGAGCAATATCGCATCGCCGGGGTTCAGGGTGGCAAATTCGCTCAGGGCGCTCAGCAGTTCGGTGGCGTTGCGGTGCAGATCGGCCGTGTTCCAGTGGTCCGCTTCGCGGCCGTTGATGTCGGTGATGATGGTCAGATTATCCACGTTATCAACGGCGACAGGTTCGCCGAGCGGGCAAAATCCATCCCGGCATTTGGCCTTGATCGCCGGACGGTAGAAGCTCTCTTCCGGCAGGCTGATTTCGTTAGCCAGCGCGTAGCCGGCGATGTACGCCGCCGCCTCTTCAACGCGTACTTTGCTGGCGGTTTTGCCCACCACCAGCGCCACCGTCGCGCCGCTTAACACGGTTTCTCCCTGCGGGAAGGGAATCGGTTCGCCTGCGCGGATAACAGTGTTATGTGGCTTGATAAACCACACCGCCGTTTTTGGCGGCGCGTTATAGGGGGCTTTTTCAAACGCCTCAGCCCAGGCCACACGCTGGCTTTGGTGGTTTAGCGCTACGGCAAAAACAGTACCTTTCATTCCCATACTCCTCAAACCGGCTGTTCGGTTTTGATTTCATTAATATGTTAATGATCTGGTTTTATGCTTTTGCTGTTCGTTTCGCAATCAGAAGTGAATAATTTGTGATGCAAATAACAATAAATTTACATAAAAGGTTGAATCTATATTTAAATCAATAGGTTAAAAAAATAGCTTTGTTTCTGTTAGACTTTTTGGGTTAAAACGTGTTGTCGTCTATAAAAGCATCTGTTTTTAATTGTTTATTTGTTAATGATGTAAGGGGTAGATGATGCATGACTCATTAACCATCGCGCTGTTGCAGGCGCGTGAAGCGGCGATGGGCTACTTCCGCCCGATAGTGAAGCGGCATAATCTGACCGAGCAGCAGTGGCGTATCGTCCGCGTGCTGGCCGAGCATCCCTCCATGGATTTTCACGATCTGGCGTTCCGCACCTGCATTTTGCGCCCAAGCCTGACCGGCATTCTGACGCGGATGGAGCGCGACGGTCTGGTGCTGCGCTTAAAACCGGTGACTGACCAGCGCAAGCTGTACGTGTCGCTGACGAAAGAAGGCAACGCGCTGTACCAGCGTGCTCAGGCTCAGGTGGAAGAGGCGTACCAGCAGATAGAGGCGGAATATACGCCTGAGAAGATGAAGCAGCTCACGGCGCTGCTGGAAGAGTTTATTGAACTTGGAAACCGACATATCGCCGCGAGGGACGAAGCGTAAAAACCCTAAATTCCAGGATGATTTTCGTAAAGTTTTCTCATGCCAGGCCGAATATTCTGTATCTGCCTGAGGAAAGAGAAAACATGTTAAACCGAATCAAGATTGTCACCAGCTTACTGCTGGTTTTAGCGATATTTGGCCTTTTACAACTCACGTCTGGTGGTCTTTTCTTCAATGCCCTGAAGCATGACAAAGAGAATTTCACCATCCTGCAAACCATTCGCCAGCAACAATCCACCCTGAACGGTAGCTGGGTGGCGCTGCTGCAAACCCGTAACACCCTGAACCGCGCGGGTATCCGCTATATGATGGATCAGAACAATATCGGCAGCGGCTCAACCGTCGCCGAGCTGATGCAGATTGCCTCTGCGTCTCTGAAACAGGCGGAAAAAAACTGGGCGGATTACGAAGCGCTGCCGCGCGACCCGCGTCAGAGCGACGCTGCGGCACTGGAAATCAAACGTAATTACGATATTTACCATGGCGCGCTGGCTGAGCTGATCCAGCTGCTGGGGGCGGGCAAAATCAATGAGTTCTTCGACCAGCCGACCCAGAGCTATCAGGATGGCTTTGAGAAGCAGTACGTCAACTACCTGCAACAGAACGACGCGCTGTATCAGACCGCGGTTGAAGACAGCAACAGCTCTTACCGCCAGGCTATCTGGGTGCTGATTAGCGTGCTGGCTGCGGTGCTGGTGGTGATTGTTGCCGTCTGGCTGGGTATTCGTCAGGCGCTGATTTCGCCGCTGAACCGTCTGATTGACAGCATTCGTCATATCGCCAGCGGCGACCTGGTGAAGCGCATCGACGTGGAAGGCTCCAACGAGATGGGTGTACTGGCTGACTCCCTGCGCCATATGCAGGGCGAGCTGGTGCGTACCGTGGGTGACGTGCGTAACGGCGCAAACGCCATTTACAGTGGTGCGAGCGAAATCTCGATGGGCAATAACGATCTCTCATCCCGTACCGAACAGCAGGCTGCCTCTCTGGAAGAGACCGCCGCCAGCATGGAACAGCTGACTGCCACCGTGAAGCAGAACGCCGAGAACGCCCGTCAGGCGAGCAACCTGGCGCTGAGCGCGTCTGAAACCGCGCAGAAAGGCGGCAAGGTGGTGGATAACGTGGTGCAGACCATGCGTGACATCGCCGGCAGTTCGCAGAAAATCGCCGATATCATCAGCGTGATCGACGGGATTGCCTTCCAGACCAATATTCTGGCGCTGAACGCGGCGGTAGAAGCGGCGCGTGCGGGCGAGCAGGGGCGTGGTTTTGCGGTGGTTGCAGGTGAAGTCCGAAACCTGGCGCAGCGCAGCGCCCAGGCGGCTCGCGAGATCAAGAGCCTGATTGAAGACTCCGTGGGGCGCGTGGAAATTGGTTCAACGCTTGTTGAAAGCGCGGGTGAAACCATGGGTGAGATCGTGAATGCGGTAACGCGCGTGACGGATATCATGGGCGAAATCGCGTCTGCGTCTGACGAGCAGAGCCGCGGTATCGACCAGGTTGGGCTGGCGGTGGCTGAGATGGATCGCGTGACCCAGCAGAACGCCTCGCTGGTGGAAGAGTCTGCGGCGGCGGCCGCGGCACTGGAAGAGCAGGCGAGCCGTCTGACGCAGGCCGTTGCGGTGTTCCGTATTCAGCAGGAACAGATGAAGGCGCGCGAGTTCGCCTCGGCGAAAAGCGTTGCCGCACCGGTAGTAGCGCGTAAACCGGCTACCGCAGATGCGGGCGATAACTGGGAAACGTTCTGACGCTGTGCGTTTTGCCGGGTGGCGGCTGCGCCTGACCCGGCCTACGGATTGTGCGTTTTGCCGGGTGGCGGCTGCGCCTGACCCGGCCTACGGGATGTGCGTTTTGCCGGGTGGCGGCTGCGCCTGACCCGGCCTACGGGTTGTGCGTTTCGCCGGGTCGCGGCTACGCCTTACCCGGCCTACGGATTGTGGGTTTTGTCGGGGGCGGCTTCGCCTTACCCGGCCTNNGTAGGCCCGGTAAGCGCAGCGCCACCGGGCGATTTTACAGAGGCAGGCGCATGGCGCAGCGGGAACCATACGCTAAACCGTGCGCCGTCTCTTCCTCGCGTTTCTGGCGCAGTTCCGGCGTCAGCGTTGTCATCATTTCAAACCCTAATCGCCTGTAGAAGGGCGCATTCCACGGGACATCACGAAACGTCGTTAACGTCAGCGAGTTCAGCCCCAGACTGCGGGCATGCGCGGCGGCGCGGGCGATTAACTGGCGTCCGAGACCTCGTCCCTGCCAGTCCAGGTGAACCGACAGTTCCACAATAAACAGCGACGATGGATGAGCTTCGGCGAGGATAAAACCCACGGGCCTGTCGTCAGCCAGCGCCAGCCAGCTTAATCCGCGTCCGGCGTAACCGAGGTGATCTTCAACAGAAATAACCTCATTGTCTGCCAGCCAGGCCAGCTCAGGAACGTCGCGAAACCGCTGCCCCGCCGCGCGTTCAATGGCGGGCAGGGCAGCGACGTCGTCGATGCGCGTCGGGCGAAGAGTGAACGCCGTCATCAGCCAGCGCTGCTCACAATTTTAATCTCCACCATGCCGATCCCCAGCTTGCGCGGAGCGTGACCGAGAATATTCCCTTCGTTAGTGGACTGCGGATCGGGTGGCACAATGACCAGCGTATTGCTGCGCGTTGGGTTATCGAAGTGCAGCGTGCTGGTGGTGACGTCATTGCTCAGCGTCAGCGTCTGTTCTTTATCACCGACGCGCACCGGTATAGGACGATTTGCGTTGGGGCCAAATGCCCTGGCGGTGATCACCAGATCGAATTTCTCCGGCAGCGGATGGGTATACTCAATTTTCACCTCATCGCCCAACTGCGCGTTAGACCAGCGCCCCCAGGATTCCGGCCGTGAAATACCGCTGAACTGCTTCACCTCTTCCGGCGCGCCGGCAACATTAAAGATGAAGCTGTCTGCTTTATAACGAATGTCGTTGTCGACGATTTTCAGCAGGTCTACGTTGCGCTGATAGCGTGCGGTATCAATAATCGTATCTTTAAACGCGGTTTTTCCCTGCCACTGCGGTTTGTCAACGTGTTGCACGGTCTGCTCGCCGCCGAGTTGCCCCTGAGAGACGCACCAGTCGGTGGACAGCGACAGCTGTTGCGACCAGAGCTGGCCCATTTTGTAGCATTTGTCGACCCAGACGAAATTATCGCGCGGGGCAAATTCCGCCAGTTGGAAGCGCAGTGGCGCGGAGTATTCGCTTTCCGGCAGCGGCTCGACGCGGTTATCCGACACGCGCAGCAGCAGCGGCAGGCGGAAATGGCTGCCGGAGAACGCGATCATTTTTTTATCCTGATCGATGGTGAAATCTTTTATCTCTTTCGGGAAGTTCCACAGACGAATGATATCCGGCTTCCAGGCGAGGATTTTTTCCTTCATGTTGAGGAAGATTTCCGACAGGGACTGGCCCGACAGCGTACTGCGGCCCAGGCCAATGAAGTTATCGCCACCCAGAATATCCAGCACGGTAGCGCCGTTATCCATCGAGTTACGTTTAGCGGCAATGATCTCCTGCTGCGGTTTATCGCCGCGCAGCACAAAGAACAGGTTGCTGCGATCCAGCTTATTCAGCTCATCCCAGGCGCTGTTTTTCATCGCCAGATGGTCAGATGAGACGACGATGACCGTATTTTTGAAATACGGCGACGCTTTGATTTTCTCGATTAACGCCGCGATATGCTCCTGGCTACAGGTAACGGCGCTGAACGACTTGTTGTTTTTACCGTCAATGTCGTAGCCCTGACGTTTACAGGTGCGTGAGACGAAACCATCCGGATGATGCGTGTCAACGGTCAACGCAAACAGCGAGAAACGTTTACTGGCGCGGGAAAGCTCCTCGAATTTCTTCCAGGTTTCATCCAGAACGGTATCGTCGTAAAAGCCCCAGTCGTTGCGGTAGGCCGGATCGGCCACCGTGGTTTTCAGCTCTTCGGAACCATACAGGTGATCGAAACCGTGGGATTTCAGGAACACATCTTTCCCGGCAAAGCGCAGGTTAGCGCCCTGCATAAAGTAGTTTTCATAGCCCGAATTTTTCAGGATATCGCCGAGGCAAATGTTCTGCGGGAAGAAGCTCGACATTGAGGCGGAGGCGTTGCCTTCAAACGGGGCGAACAGCGGAATGCCGCACTGAGAGGCCACCATCCCGGCGATGGTGTAATCCGTGCCAGGGAGCTGCATGGTGTGGCTGAAGTCGAGGCCCTGGTTTTTCAGCGCGCCAAGCTCTGGCGTCAGGTTCGGGAAAGCATCGTTATCAAAATAGGTGCGTTCCAGACTTTCGCCGTAGATATAGACCAGGTTGAGTCTGGGATTGTCGATCTTCTTCGAGGGTTCTTTGTAATAGGCCGCAAAGTCCGGATCGCCATCGCGCGACTGGGATTTTACCAGCTCGGTAATTTGATGGAATGCCGGGCTGGCATCCACGGAGGCCAGCGCCAGGCACAGCGCCAGCAGGCTGTAGCCATGATGATGCGGACGGTGACGGCGACGGCGCAGAACCCAGGCCAGCGTGGCGAAGATGCCCACCAGGGCGACCACCAGCCCCAGGCCCGGAAGGATGTACTTACCTACACCAGCGCCGGTCAGGCTGTTGGTCAACGTGTAGAGCACCGCGTCGTTAATACCGTCGCCGGTAAAGTAATCGCTGGCATATAACGTAATGTTTAAAACAATAAAAATGCCGAGCACCACCAGGGTGGCCACAAACCACCAGGTGTGACGACCAGCTTTCCAGGCATAAACGCCGATGGAAGCCAGGAAAAGGACAAGGGACATTAACTCTGACAACAGCAGATCCTCATCATGCCGGACGCTTAGCCGGCTAATTGCTTATTTTTTGGGTAATACAATGTAATTGCGATGTCGCTTAGCTGCAATTTTAGTGTCACGAAAGTGTGCTGTTGTTAGGATTTGGTTTATAAAATCGGATTTTTGAATACAGTCGCATCGTGGCACACGGAGGCTGAGGTGGTGGCAGGGGGTAAAAAAACGCACTTCACGCCGCGGTGTAAGACTAACGTAATAAACCCGGCGTGTTGTGGCAGAAAATGGGAGGCGATCAGGAGAGGAAATTAATGCCTTGTTTCAACACCAGATCGCAGGCTTTCGTTTTCACCTGTTTCGCCAGAGATGAATTTCCAAGGGTGCTGAGGTTCAGCTGCTGGCCATTTTGCGCGTTCAGCAGACCCTGAATACCGTCCATATAGTTGGTGTCCGCTTTCTGCTCCTGGGTGTCCAGACCCAGTTTACCCAGTACCTGGTTTTTGATGTTTTCGGTATCGGTAACGGAAGCCAGTTTCTGCTTCGCGCAGTATTCCAGAATGCCCGCCGCGTTGTTCATCGTTCCGGCGCTCAGGCTTTGGGAGCTGTTACTCAGCAGGCCGGTGAGGGACGAGGCTGTCAGCCCGCCTTGGGAAGTGCCGCTCTCTTTGGTTAACTCACTTGCTGCGCTGGAGAGCGACTCCTGCCATGATGCGGCCTGCGCTGCGCCAGTCACCAGCAGGGCGCCAGTAAGGATGCTGATAAGGAACTGTTTTTTCATAATGATTTACTCAACAAGGTCCGTTTTGGGCCAAAAGTGGGTTCAGTATATACCTCTGCTCTTCCGGTGCTCCCTGGAAATATCTTAATACTCTTTGCCGGTGACGCGGCTGCGATAGCTGTCCCAGTCGAAGATGACGTACAGGCTGTTACCCAGCTTCATGCGATCCATCACCCGCTCGCCAAGAAGTCGGGTCATCTCGTCGATATTGTGGTTCGTCAGCATACCGGTCGGGCGTTTTGACGACGAACGGCGATCGACAATCTGATTGATGATCACTTTTTCGTAGCGGGACTCCGTCTGGACGCCGATCTCGTCGATGACCAGCAAATCCACGTTACTCAAATCATTCAGCAGCTGTTCTTCGCTGGTTTCGCGGTTACTGAAGGTGTCCTTCATGGCGGACATAATATCGGCCACGGTGATAATCAGCACTGACTTCCCGCGCAGCAGCAGCTCGTTGCAGATAGCGGCCGCAAGGTGATTTTTCCCCGTGCCGGGTTTTCCGCTAAAGATGAAGCTGGCAATGTTGCCGTCAAATTCATCCACGTACTGGCGCGCCTGGTTGAGGGCGTTCATCTGCCCCTGTGACTCGACCTTATAATTCTCGAAGGAACAGTTCTGGTGCAGAGGGCGAATGCCCGAGCGGTTAAAGGTGCGCTGCATTTTCATCGCGCGGTTTTCGCGGGCGAGGGCAGCCGCGCGAATTTTACCTTGCTCTTTTTGCCATGCCAGCAGCTCTTCACCGGTGGTGAAGGCGGGCTTCACGTTTGCGGGCATCATCTTCTGCAAACGTTTCATCAGGTCGCCGACGTTTTTCATTTCGCACCTCGGAATCCATCAGGGATTTTTTTGTCCGGTTCTGAAAAGGCATTGATATCACGTTTTGGCTGGCCATTGTTGCTGGCGCGGTTGATTTGCAGACTGCGCGCGAACTTTTGCTGCCACTGAACATGGTGGAAGACTTTTCCTTCAGCCTGCCAATAAGCGGTAAAGGCCGCCAGCTCTTCTGGCGTCGCGGGCTGCGCGAGGGCTATTCCCCATAAGGCCGCCTGCCGCTGAAAATCGGCGTCCGGCTGCCAACCGGCGTACATGGGAAATTTCCCCATTGGAACGGCCACCGGGGCGCTGGCGGGTTCGTCAAAAAACTGATTATCCAGCATGACATCGCTCGCCGGACGCGACAGCTTCGCTTCAATTTCCAGAAGCTGCGCCAGACGTTCCGGCGTGACCGCATAAAACGCCGGGGCGTTGTCGGCAAATACCGCGAGCGTGCCGCCTTCGGCGTGCGTCAACACACCGCGAGGATCGCGCATAAAGGCATCAATGCCAGCAATGCTGGTAGTCAGGATTCTGGAGGACATAACACTTTCTCAACTGATTACTACGGACGTGATTGAGGGTTATGGTAGCACAGAGAGAGGGGGAGGAAAGGAGAGGATTTCCCCGGCGGCGTTACGCTTACCGGGGCTAAAATCACAGGCGGCAGTTTACGCGATGATGTTCAGCGTCACGTCGATATTGCCGCGCGTCGCGTTAGAGTACGGACAGACGATATGCGCTGCATCCACCAGTTTTTTGGCTTCCGCTGCGTCCATCCCTTCAACGTGGATGTTCAGCTTCGCTTCGATACCAAAACCGGTTGGCAGCGGGCCAATCCCCACTTCGCCTTCAATAAAGGCGTCTTTTGGCAGAGCGAATTTGTCGCGTGCCGCAACGAACTTCATTGCGCCCAGGAAGCAGGCGGAGTAGCCCGCAGCGAACAGCTGTTCAGGGTTGGTTACTTCACCCCCCATGCCGCCCATCTCTTTTGGCACACCCAGTTTGACATCCAGAACGCCACCGGAAGACGTTGCGCGGCCATCACGGCCTCCGGTTGCTTTGGCTTTGGCAGTGTAGACAACTTTTTCTAAAGACATGGCAGGTTCCTCATCTTACGTTTATATGCACTATTAAATAGCGCGCGATGTATTAAGTTAGAATCAGACGCGTAAAGTATAGCCTTACGCGCGATGAAGCTGTTGGCGCAAAAGTTCGAGCTGTTGCTTGAGCGCCAGCATGGTGTCGGTATCACACTGCGCTGCACAGCCCACGGCGTGGGGTATCTTCACGGCCTGCTGTTGCAGCGCCCGACCCGCGTCGCTCAGGGTGACGGCGACCTGACGCTCATCCTGACGGGAACGCTGGCGGAAGATTAATCCTGCGCTTTCCAGGCGTTTCAGCAGGGGAGTCAGCGTGGCGGAATCCAGGAACAGCCGCTCGCCAATGTCTGACACCGTGATATCATCCTGCTCCCACAGCACCAGCATCACAAGGTATTGCGGGTAGGTCAGGTTAAGCGGCGCCAGCAGTTGCCGGTACAGCTTGTTAAGCGCCAGATTTGCCGAATAGAGGGCAAAACAGAGCTGGTTATCCAGCAGAAGCGCGTTGGTGGTGTCGTTCGTTTTTGCGTCCATGAAATGAATATAGATAGCGCACGATACAATTGCAAGCGATTTTATTATACGCGTGGACGTTTGCGGTAAAGCCATAATCCGGGGATCGACAGGCCGATGGAGAGCGCGCCCACAATCGACGAGGCTTTAAGGAAATTGCTCAGAAGCAGGATCATCTGCGGTTCGCTGTAGCCAAAGTGGCTGATTTTGACGGCGGAGATCATCGCCGTATAGGCTGAAATGCCCGGGAACATAGGAATGACTGCCGCCACGGTGAACACTTTAGGGTGCGCCAGATACCAGCGGGACCACTGAATACCGATGCTGCCGACCAGCATGGAGGCGATAAACGTCGACCATTCGATATTAAAGCCCGAGGTCATCATGATCATACGTGAGCCGTGGCCAATGGCACCCAGCAGCGCACACCAGGGTAATGCACGCTGTGGGACGTTAAACACCATCGCAAAGCCAACGGCGGGAAGGGCTGCCAGGAGCATGTCCTGCGCCAGTGTGAGCAGAAAATCCATCACGCCCATCCGCGTAACCCCCAGAGTGTCATGGCCATTACCACCCCGATACAGGTCGCCAGCGTCAGCAGGCTGGCTATCGCCCAGCGCGCCAGACCGGTGTTGATGTGGCCTTTGAACATATCAGCGACGGCGTTGATTAAGGGAAAACCCGGCACCAGCAGCAATACGCTGGCGGCCATCGCAACAGTAGGCGTGCTGGCGAAGTAAGGCTGGCGCAAAAGCAGGCCGGATACGGTTGTCGCCACGAACGCCGTGATGCAGAAGTTAATTTGCGGATGCAGTTGCCTGTGCGTCAACAACTGGCGGACATACATCGCGATGCTGCTGGCAAAGAAGGTCACGACAGCGCCGTCCCAGCCGCCCGCGTTGAGCTTGCAGAAGCAGGCGCAGGAGAGTCCCACCATCAGCACAACCAGCCAGCGTGGATACCGGAGAGGTTTGATCTGGTTGAAGCGTTTCTCTATCTCCCTCAGATCGAGCAGCTTGTGTTCAGCAAGGATCACGATGTGCTGCACTTCCGTCACGAGGTGCATGTTAATGCCGCGGTCATGATTTTTACGGGTGGAGGTCAGGCACTGTCCGTCTTTAATGGTGGTCAGCACAATGGCATTTGACGAGATGGAGCTCTCAACGCTGTCCATCCCCAGCGCCAGCCCAAGGCGTGTGGAAAGTTCTTCCACGAGGGCGCTTTCTGCCCCGTGTTGTAAGAGAAAAAGCCCGCACTGAATACATAGCCGCGTGGTAGCACGTTGCGTAGACCGATCTGCCTGCATGAAACGCCCTGAAGAGAAGAGAGATTGCTTACTTTTAACACAAAGGGCAGGGCCCTTTGCGCTGGGCCAGATCAACATTTGTGCAATCAGTCGCGTGAGCAGGGGGAGAAAACCGCACTTTCTATTTATTTAATGAATATAAAAATAGAGATTTATAAAGACAATATATTAAGTATTTCTAATTTCATATTTTCAATCTTTTCACGCAATCTTAATTAAAGTTTTGTGGTCTTTATGCGATATTAAGCCAGTATTGGGCGTTTCTTAACCCATGTGACATTTCTTCTGATTTGCGAGTATTAAGCCGTTTTGTACTGAGGGATGCAAGCGTGTTTAAACTCGTAGGGTTAGTTCGTTCTTAAATAATGAATTTATGACAGGGAGGGTCTATGTTGCCATTGAATGGTAAACACGGAGTGGTGATTAGTAGAGTGCCGGTCATGCAAAATGGGCTAGGTGGCGTCATGACGCGTCATTTTCCTGATTTTGAAATAACGTACTGCCGTTCGATGCAGGAGTTGACGCTACTACAATTGCGTCGCGCTGGGGTCGTTATTGCCGATATTTCAGGTGAGTATCGTAATCCTCGCGGCACGTTTGAGCAGTATTATGGATTAATGAATCAGTATCGGGACATTCACTGGATATTCCTTGTCTCGCGTCCCCTTTATCCACTTGCAGTAGAGCTTCTTATGCGTCCGGAAAGCACGCTGCTTTCGGATATGGAACCGATCGAAGGCGTTATTAACGCTATTCGCGCGGGCAGTGAACGTGCCGAGCGAATAAGCCAGACGTTATTAATACCGGAAACGTCCGATATTGAAGAAGAGAGTGAGCAAATGATTGCACTCACCCACTCTGAACGCAAGGTGTTGCGTTTATTAGGTAAAGGTTGGGGAATCAACCAAATAGCCACGCTGCTGAATAAAAGTAATAAAACGATCAGTGCACAGAAAAACAGTGCAATGCGCCGCTTATCACTTCGCAGTAATGCCGATATGTACGCGTGGATAAGCAGTACCCAGGGAATGCGAGAACTCAGTTTAATGTCGGCTTATGGAGAGTTTGAGGAATGGAAAAGACCACTGCAACAAGACATATCGCCGTCATCGAAAGCTGCTCAATGAGCGCTGTAGGGCTGAAGCATCTCTTTGCGATGCCCGCCCTAAGCCATTACCAGGTGCACCTGTTTAGCAGATTCGCCAGCTTTAAAGCGGCGCTCTCGGATATCTCATTCTATGCGGTTATCTATTCACTGTCCGATGAGCGTAAAGAGCGGAGAAACTGTCTGGCCTGTTTACGGGATCTCACCTTCACCCACAGCGACGTCCAGCGTATCGTGCTCGCCTCTGACGAAATGGAGGCGAGGCTGGTCAGCCATCTTTCGCCTTCTCGCTTGCATGGGATAATCAGTAAATCGGTTCCGCTAAAACAGCTAATGGAGGGGCTGGAGACATTACTCAGCGAAACGCATCAGGTGAATGACAACATGTACAATCACTGGTGTGTTAGCCAGAATCGTATGTTAAGCCCAACCGAAAGGGCAATACTGCGTTATATGTCATCGGGTTTTTCAATCCCTGAAATTGCGGCGCAGCTTGAACGCAATATTAAAACCATCCGGGCGCATAAGTTTAATGCAATGGTAAAGCTGGGCGTCAATTCTGACGTGGGATTACTGGATGCGGCGGATATCCTGGCGCATCTCCCTGCCCGGGAAGTGCGTCGTTCAGCTCTCACCGTTCCTTCATTCTCTCAGCGTTAAGTGGTGCGCCAGAGTTCTTCTGGCGCAACGTTTAAATGCAGACATCGACCCATTTTGCTGCGGTCAGCTCCGCCATTCTGTCGGGCGATATACGCACCGCACTGTGGATGGCACCCGCTGCGGGTAACACTTCCGCGTACTGTTTTAATGTGATGTCACAGTAAACAGAGAGCGGATTTTCCAGTCCGAAAGGGCAGACGCCGCCAACAGGATGACCCGTCAGGGTGACTACCTCATCGCTGCTGAGCATGCGGGCTTTTGCGCCGAATGTCTCTTTAAGCTTTTTGTTATCCAGACGCGCATCGCCTTTTGCAACCACCAGAATCACGTCATTTTTAATTTTCAGTGACAGCGTTTTGGCAATTTGGCCGGGTTCAACGTTGTGCGCGGCAGCAGCAAGGGCAACAGTCGCTGTGCTTTGGTTAAGCTCAATGATCTCTATATCCGGAGCGTGTTCGGCAAAAAACTGTTGTACAGACTGCAAACTCATTGATTCCTCCTGACAAATATCCTGCGTAATCTGTCATAAGAATTTAGTCGCTGTAAATATCCCTTAAGTAACAAATATCCGTCAGGGGCGATTTCTGGATCGCCTTCACATTCACAGAAACCGGTTACAGTAACCGGTTGCAGAGCGTGATGCAGAGATTAATACTAAGTGTGTAACTTCCCCTGTATCTAATAATAAGAGCTAATTATGAAACCATTCCGTTTGAGCAGTACCGCAGGTACACGATCCGGCAAGGTTGTGACGCTGATGTATGGAACAACGTGTGACGTGAGAGCGTCCAAAACGAACGTCTGACAGGAGATCTGCTATGTCTGCCAACCACGCTGCATTTAATCTGATTTTCCGCTTCGTTGAAAATTATGTCAGCCCTATTGCCGGGCGCATCTCTTCCCAGCGTCACGTTATGGCTATTCGTGACGGGTTTATCTCAGCGATGCCGTTTATGATTGTAGGCTCGTTTTTATTAGTGTTCGCTTACCCGCCTTTTTCGCCTGATACCACCTGGGGTTTTGCTCGCGCCTGGCTGGATATGGCGAAGCAGTTTGAAGGTCAAATTCTGACGCCGTTTGATATGACAATGGGGGTGATGTCCCTTTATATCTGTGCGGCTATTGCCTACAACCTGGGCAAACATTACGTTAAAACGCATCAGCTGGATCCGTTCATGTGCGCGATGCTGTCGCTGATGGCGTTCCTGCTGGTCGCCGCCCCTAAAACCAAAGGCGCTTTACCGGTGGATAGCCTGGGAGGGACCGGTATTTTCACCGCGATTCTGGTGGCGATCTATTGCGTTGAGATGATGCGTTTCCTGAAAGCACACAATATCGGGATCCGCCTGCCAGACCAGGTACCGCCGATGATCAAAAACTCGTTTGACCTGCTGATCCCGGTGCTGGTGGTGGTGCTCACGCTCTACCCGCTGAGCCTGCTGATCCAGTCGCAGTTCGGTATGCTGATCCCACAGGCCATCATGTCGATATTCAAACCGCTGGTCTCTGCGGCTGACTCGCTGCCTGCGATCCTGCTGGCGGTGCTGATTGGCCACCTGCTGTGGTTTGCCGGGATCCACGGCGCGGCGATTGTCTCCGGGATGCTGCAAATGTTCTGGCTGACAAACCTGGGGGCGAACCAGACCGCGCTGGCGGCGAGCCAGCCTTTGCCACACATCTTTATGGAAGCCTTCTGGACGTTCTTTATCGTTATCGGCGGATCGGGGGCGACGATGGGGCTGGTGTTCTGCTATCTGCGTAGCCGCTCCGCGCACCTGCGCTCCATTGGACGTCTGAGCGTGGTACCAAGCATTTTCAATATCAATGAACCGGTGATTTTCGGTACGCCGATTGTGATGAACCCGGTGTTCTTTATTCCTTTCCTGCTGGCGCCGATGGTTAATGCCGTGCTGGCATGGGCAGCGATGAAGTTTGATCTGATTGGCCGCGTGATTTCCGTTGTGCCGTGGACGGCACCGGCTCCGGTTGGTGCCGCCTGGGCGCTGGGCTGGGATTTCCGTGCAGCCATTCTGGTGCTGGTTTTGGCCTGCGTTTCCGCCATTATCTATTTCCCGTTCTTCAAGGTGTACGAGAAACAGTTGCTTCAGCAGGAAGCGGAAGAAGCACAGCGTAATGGAGAAGAGGAAAATCAGCAGGTCGCTTAGGTAAAAGCAAAACGGCAACGCAGGTTGCCGTTTAATGACCGCCAGAGCCGTATGTTCCCCCTCACCCCGGCCCTCTCCCTCAAGGGAGAGGGGGCCGTCTGTGCAGGCATTAGCCCTGCGGGAGAGGGGGCCAGACTACTTAAGCGTGCAATCGCCACACTGCTGCACGTCCGGCAGACGGTAGCGCTGACAGCAGGTACGACGTACCAGAAGTCCCTCACGCGGAACCACGGTGCGGTAAAGAGGGTTGTCCCGTCCATCCGACAGCTGTCTGGCAAAGAAACAGCTCTGACGCAGTGCATCCACTTTCTCGTCGCCGAGCAGCGGCTTCATCTCCGTTAAATACCAGTGGATAAGATACCCGGTATTACTCCAGATCAGTTTGCCGTTAATCTCTCCCGTCGCTTCCAGCGCATCAATGACCGGAACCAGCGCTCTTGTAATCAGCCGTTCCATACGCGCCTGCGCTGACAGGTGTCTCGCGCTCGGATCTTCATGTACATCAATCCAGAAACAGGCAGCGCGCCCGGTTTCATGAAACTCAACATGGAAATGTTCCGACGAGAGATCGAGCATCGTTTCCTGGGTCAACAGGGCCAGCATGACAGGCGGCACCATCAGCCCGATATACCACTGTGCCCAGAGGGATAACAGCGGTTTGTTTTCCCGCGTCAGGGTAGGTTGGTTACGATAAATATGGTCGGAATAGGTTGCCAGCAGTGACCGCAGCTCCGCAGGGCGTTGCCACTCAGTCAGCGTCAGAGCATGATGCGGCGGTGCTTCATCCAGTTTGATGAAATCCAGCAGATGGGCGCGCGTTACGGCAATTTTTTCCCGAATGGCATCCGCAAGCGTCGTTTCCCCGGCGGAGAGTGGAGCTCGCCAGAGCAGGGGCTCAACGATGTGTGCGGTACGAGTCGCCATAGTGTGGATTACAAATCTAAATGATAATGATTGCCAATCCTAACTATAGATAAAACCGAGCGCAAGCGTTTTATCCTGGCGCTGTGAAGGCGGTTTCAGGCGGTATGAAGCTCTTCGCTCAGCAGAATGCTGTTACGTCCCATATGCTTGGCTTCATAGAGGGCTTTATCGGCTTTCGCCAGCGCGCCCTCAACGTCTTCACCTTCGAACATGGCGATGCCGATGCTGATGGTCACGTTAGTGGCGACGCTTTCGTTAAACATATGGGGGATTTTAAGATCGTAAACCTTCTGACGTATGCGTTCAGCCGTCTGTCGCGCTTGCTCCAGCGGGATGTTACTCAACAGCACCATAAATTCTTCCCCGCCAAACCGGGCGACAACATCGCGTGAGCGCACGGCGTCGCGTATCGCAGCCGAGACCCTGATCAAGGCCTGATCGCCCATCATATGGCCATAATGGTCGTTGTAGGCTTTGAAGTGGTCGATATCCATCAGCAGCACGAAGTGCTCGCCAGCGTCAGGCCTGGGAAGATTCTCCAGCCGGCTTTGCAGCCCGCGACGGTTATATAGGCCGGTGAGCGGGTCCATCATGCTGAGATCGGTCAGGGTTTCGCGCTCCTCCAGCAGTTCGGAAAGCAGCTCCTGGGCGAAACGGTCATTGCGCCGCTGAAGAACATGATGGATACCAATGGCGACCACCGGCAGCGCGAAAAAATAGGCCATTCTCAGCCAGTTTTCGGACGGACTAAGCCACAGGCAGGATATAAAAGCGGGAAATGAATGTAACGTAAAGGCTTTAATATTACTTGCGAACGCCAGAGACCCTATAAAAAGAACTGTTAATAGCGCCATCATTAAATAGGTCGCGTGATCGTGCGTGATTAACAGAAATTTAGAGACGATCTGCCAGGCCCATAAAAGACCAAAAATAGCTGAAACAACAGGGATATTTATTTTTCGCGTGCTGTTTTTCCAGTGCCAGATAAGTAAGCCTGTGCTGATAGTCAGTACGGCAAAGAGCGGGACTGATAACACACGCACGGAATAGAGAGGGTTTGTTACCGAGAACAATGCTGATGCGGCGTTCAGAAATAAAAACAAACGTAAAGATAGCTGATATTTCTTGTTGACTAAAGACAGCCAGGATTGTGATGTCATATGCGTGCGTTTTTATTAAAACTCAATTAAAACAATGAGCAAGGTGTTGTTGTGTAATATTGGGCGCTACAAAATTGAATTTTTATTATCAGAAAAACTTTATCGGAAGTTAACAGGTGGGCAATTTATCACCTTACACATTCTCTGTCATTATGGGAAAGCAATTGCTGGCGCAATTTCTTATGTCGCATGCTGACAAGTGATAATTACTATCATATGATACTGGTTATCATTATCAGTGCGAGAGGTGAAACCATGTTGAGCAAAGCGCTGGGAAGTGGGTGGGGAATATTACTGCCTGGTTCCATTATCGGTGGGCTAATGTTTGCCGATCTCCCCATTGATGTCTGGAAAGCAATGATTGTTTCAGGCTTGCTGGTGACATCCGCAATGATCTGGCACAAACAGTTACGGCATTACGTGCTGCTGCCATCATGCGTTGCGCTAATCAGTGGACTGCTGGTGATTCTGATGAGTTTGAAATAAAAGGGAAAAACAGGAGGCACTGCTGAGGGGATGTAAGATAATTGGTGCGAGGGGGGGGACTTGAACCCCCACGTCCGTAAGGACACTAACACCTGAAGCTAGCGCGTCTACCAATTCCGCCACCTTCGCACAGTCATCTTACTGGTTTGATATCGCCTCGTTGGTGCGAGGGGGGGGACTCGAACCCCCACATCCTAAGGACACTAACACCTGAAGCTAGCGCGTCTACCAATTCCGCCACCTTCGCCCAGTGCGAGCAATATCAACGTGATTTATGGTGCGAGGGGGGGGACTTGAACCCCCACGTCCGTAAGGACACTAACACCTGAAGCTAGCGCGTCTACCAATTCCGCCACCTTCGCATACCATCGACACTGTAAAAGTATCGTAACCACGGAGGCGCATTCTAGATGTTTTCAGCTTTACGTCAACAGAAAATTGCGCACGTTGTTTTGATTGCTGCAAAAATGGGCGATGGCAGCGTCAGCCATCGCCGGACCGGGGGTTTACTTTTTCGCCTGGCGCGTCATCACGGTGCGATAGACCTTAAAGCGGCCCGTCTGGGCGATCACTTCGTGGAAGCCAAAGGTTTCATCCAGCACTTTCGGGTACGCGAGGAAGGCGTTCGCTACGATACGCAGCTCACCGCCGCTGTTGAGGTGACGGGTTGCGCCACGGATCAGCGTTTGCGCCGCTTCAAGGCTGGTCTCCATTCCGTCGTGGAACGGCGGGTTAGAGATGATCATGTCAAAGCGACCGGTCACGTCGGAGAAGACGTTGCTGGCAAACACGTCACCTTCTATGCCATTCGCAGCAAGCGTGGCGCGGCTGGCTTCTACTGCCGGGGCGCTCACGTCACACAGGGTTAAACGCACTTTTGGTGAGTGGCTGGCGAGAACCGTTGACAGCACGCCCGCGCCACAGCCGACGTCCAGCACCTTGCCCTTGGTGTGAGGCGTCAGGGTGGACAGCAGCAGCTTGCTGCCCGTATCGAGCGCATCACGACTGAACACGCCCGGCAGGGTTTTAATGGTCAGGCCGTCAAGCTGGTACTCGTCCCAGAAGGCGTCGGCATCGAAGGTGGTCTGTTTTTCCAGACGACCATGGTACAGTCCGCAGCGACGGGCGCTGTCGATTTTCGTCAGCGGCGCCCAGGCTTCGAGCATCTGCTCTGCGCTACGCACCCCGCTGCGGTTCTCACCGACAACAAAAATATCGCAGCCGACCGGCAGCAGAGAAAGCAAGTTCATCAGCTGGAACTGGGCTTCCGGCTTGTTTTTCGGCCAGTAGTAAATGAGCGTATCGCAGTCAGCAATATCGCTCTGCTCCGCCGCCAGGCTAAAGCGCGCGCGCTCGCCCATCTGGCGGCTCAGCACCTGCCAGTGGTGATAGTACTGGGTGTGAGCACGGCTCTCAGCACAGTCGAAACGCGCGGGCAGGTCATCCTGCATATCTCCGGCAAACAGAATACGGCTTTCTTCGAAATCATCACTGTGACGCAGCAAGACTTCACTTGCCGGGGTAAATGCAGACATGAATTGTTCCTCAATAAACTCAGGCGGGGATTATAGTAGGTAGATGGCGCAGTTTCGACACATTTGCTATATTTGCGCGCCTGAGAGACAGGAGTTTTCGCTATGACATCCCGACGAGACTGGCAGTTGCAGCAGCTGGGCATTACCCAGTGGGCTTTGCGTCGCCCGACGGCGTTGCGGGGCGAAATAGCCATCTCCATACCTGCGCATGTCCGCCTGGTGATGGTGGCAGAAGCGCCGCCTGCCCTGAACGAGCCCCTGATTGAGGATGTCCTTCGCACCCTGAAGGTGACCCGCGATCAGGTATTACAGCTGGCGCCCGAAAGCGTCGCGATGCTTCCCCCTGACAGCCGCTGTAACAGCTGGCGAATCGGGGCGGTGGACGAGCTACCTCTTGAAGGAAGCCAGATCAGTTCGCCAGCGCTGGACGAACTGAAAGCCAACCCAAAAGCGCGTAGCGCGCTATGGCAACAAATTTGCGAATATGAACACGATTTCTTCCCTCACGACGGCTGACCTGACCACCGCGTTCGCGATTGAAACCCGCGCCCATGCCTTTCCGTGGAGCGAAAAGACGTTTGCCAGCAATCAGGGCGAACGCTATTTAAATCTCCGCCTGGACGTTGACGGTGCGATGGCTGCGTTCGCCATCACGCAGGTCGTTCTGGACGAGGCGACGCTGTTTAATATTGCGGTCGATCCCGCTTACCAGCGCCGCGGGGTGGGCAGGGAACTGCTTGAGCACCTCATTCGTGAGCTGGAAACCCGTGACGTTTTCACCCTGTGGCTGGAGGTGCGCGCGTCCAATGTCGCCGCCATCGCGCTCTATGAAAGCTTAGGCTTCAACGAGGCGACTATCCGCCGTAACTACTACCCCACCGCAGAGGGACGTGAAGACGCCATTATCATGGCTCTGCCGATTGGATAACGAAAATAAGGTTGTAACGATGAAATGGGACTGGATTTTCTTTGATGCCGACGAAACGCTGTTTACGTTTGACTCGTTCGGCGGCCTACAGCGAATGTTTCTCGACTATAGCGTGACGTTCACCGCGGAAGATTTTCAGGACTATCAGGCGGTGAACAAACCGCTGTGGGTGGATTACCAGAACGGAGCCATCACCGCGTTACAGCTTCAGCATCAGCGTTTTGACGTGTGGGCTGAACGGTTAAACGTCAGTCCTGGGGCGCTGAACGAGGCCTTCCTGAATGCGATGGCGGATATCTGCGCGCCGCTGCCCGGCGCCGTTTCTCTGCTGGATTCGCTGAAAGGGAAGGTGAAGCTTGGGATCATTACCAACGGCTTTACCGCGCTTCAGCAGATCCGCCTTGAACGCACCGGCCTGCGCGATCATTTCGACGCGCTGGTGATCTCCGAAGAGGTGGGCGTACCGAAGCCGGATCCGCGTATTTTCGATTATGCGCTGGCGCAAGCGGGCAATCCTGACCGCGATCGCGTGCTGATGGTGGGGGATACGGCAGAATCTGATATTCTGGGAGGTATGAGATCGGGCCTGTCGACCGTCTGGCTGAATGCGCATGGTCGCACGCTGCCGGAAGGCATCGAGCCGACCTGGACCGTTACGTCATTGAACGAACTGGAGCAGCTCCTGTGTAAACAATGATTGCCTGCCCCCTGTTGATGGGTAAAATAGCCGCATTTTTCGTATTCCATGATGCGCGGCCTGCTGCCGCGCTTACCTAAGAAGAATTGATTATGACGTTGTCTCCTTATCTGCAAGAGGTGGCCAAACGCCGCACTTTTGCCATTATCTCGCACCCGGATGCCGGTAAAACGACCATCACCGAGAAGGTGTTGCTGTTCGGACAGGCGATCCAGACCGCGGGTACCGTTAAAGGCCGTGGCTCCAGCCAGCATGCTAAATCCGACTGGATGGAGATGGAAAAGCAGCGTGGTATTTCGATTACCACCTCCGTGATGCAGTTCCCGTATCACGACTGCCTGGTGAACCTGCTGGACACCCCGGGGCACGAAGACTTCTCCGAAGATACCTACCGTACGCTGACGGCGGTGGACTGCTGCCTGATGGTGATCGACGCCGCGAAAGGTGTTGAAGATCGTACCCGCAAGCTGATGGAAGTCACCCGTCTGCGCGATACGCCGATCCTCACCTTTATGAACAAACTCGACCGTGACATCCGTGATCCGATGGAGCTGATGGATGAAGTGGAAAACGAGCTGAAGATTGCCTGCGCGCCAATCACCTGGCCGATTGGCTGCGGCAAGCTGTTCAAAGGGGTTTACCACCTCTATAAAGACGAAACCTACCTGTACCAGACCGGTAAGGGCCACACCATTCAGGAAGTCCGCATTGTGAAAGGTCTGGACAACCCGGAGCTGGACGCCGCTGTCGGTGAAGAGCTGGCCGCCCAGCTGCGCGATGAACTGGAGCTGGTTAAAGGCGCGTCGCATGAGTTCGACAGAGAGCTGTTCCTGAGCGGTGAAATTACCCCGGTCTTCTTCGGTACCGCACTCGGCAACTTCGGCGTTGACCATATGCTCGACGGTCTGGTTGAGTGGGCCCCGCAGCCGATGCCGCGTAAAACCGACACCCGCGAAGTAGAAGCGAAGGAAGAGAAGTTCTCCGGCTTCGTCTTTAAAATTCAGGCCAACATGGACCCGAAACACCGCGACCGCGTCGCCTTTATGCGCGTGGTTTCCGGTAAGTACGAAAAGGGCATGAAGCTGCGTCAGGTCCGTATCGGTAAAGACGTAGTGATATCCGACGCGCTGACCTTCATGGCGGGCGACCGTTCGCATGTAGAAGAAGCCTATCCGGGTGACATCATTGGTTTACACAACCACGGTACCATTCAGATTGGCGATACCTTCACGCAAGGCGAAATGATGAAGTTCACCGGTATCCCTAACTTCGCGCCAGAACTGTTCCGCCGCATTCGCCTGCGCGATCCGCTGAAGCAGAAGCAGCTGCTGAAAGGCCTGGTCCAGCTTTCCGAAGAGGGCGCGGTACAGGTGTTCCGCCCAATCGCCAACAACGATCTGATCGTGGGCGCGGTGGGTGTGCTCCAGTTCGACGTGGTGGTTGCCCGTCTTAAGAGCGAGTACAACGTGGAAGCGATTTACGAATCGGTGAACGTGGCGACGGCGCGCTGGGTTGAGTGTTCTGACGTGAAGAAATTCGAAGAATTTAAACGTAAGAACGAAGTTCAGCTGGCGCTGGACGGTGGCGATAACCTGACCTATATCGCCCCAACCATGGTAAACCTGAACCTGACGCAGGAACGTTATCCTGATGTTCAGTTCCGCAAAACGCGCGAGCATTAATTTCCTTTCAGAGCACGGCAGCCGCCGTGCTCTTCTTTAATTCCTGTGTTATTAAACCCTTGCGGAATGTTCTTAATTCACCGCAATTTTTCGCTATTCGTTCGTTTTTTCCCCAATTCTGAATGCACCCCTCTGATTGTGATCTATATTTAACTCAGTGTTTAGCACCGGGCGTGGATGAATTAACTGTTCAATGCATGTCCATTGGTTCTCCATTTTGCCCCGGTGTTAATTCGCAATATATAAAACCAAGATTAGGGAAGTATGTCGCCCAAATAATGGGCAAAACACAGGAATAAATCGATGAATATGACAAGACTGAAGATTTCTAAAACTCTGCTGGCCGTAACGTTGGGTAGTGTCCTGGTAAGCGGTTCTGCTCTGGCGGAAACCAGCACCATGGATAAAGCGCAAAATTCCGCCAATACCGCAGGGGAAAAAATCGATAGCTCTATGAATAAAGTCGGTAATTTCATGGATGACAGCTCAATCACAGCAAAAGTGAAAGCCGCACTGGTGGATCACGAATCCATCAAGAGCACCGATATTTCTGTTAAAACCGACAACAAGGTTGTCACCCTGAGCGGTTTCGTTGAAAGCCAGACCCAGGCCGAAGAAGCCGTTAAAGTGGCGAAAGGCGTTGAGGGCGTAAGCTCCGTCAGCGACAAACTGCACGTACGTGACAGCAAAGAATCGTCGGTGAAGGGCTATGCCGGAGATGCAGCAACTACCAGCGAAATCAAAGCTAAACTGTTAGCTGACGACATCGTGCCATCCCGTATGGTGAAAGTTGAAACCACCGATGGTGTGGTCCAGCTGTCCGGTACGGTTGAGAATCAGGCACAAAGCGATCGTGCCGAGTCAATTGCGAAAGCTATTGATGGTGTGAAAAGCGTCAAAAACGATCTGAAAACGAAGTAAAGCAGTACCATTCGCCCGTCAGGCTGAAAACCGCGGGCGAAATAAAAACGATTCTGGAAAAGCCGGTGAGTGACCTGAGCGCTCACGTTTAGCGGCCGACATTAACTATGGTAAAGGAGAGGCTTATGTTTCGTTGGGGCATTATATTTCTGGTTATCGCGTTAATTGCCGCCGCATTGGGCTTTGGTGGACTGGCGGGTACCGCGGCATGGGCAGCGAAAATTGTCTTCGTCGTCGGTATTATTCTGTTCCTGGTCAGCCTGTTTACGGGTCGACGTCGCCCGTAGCAAACGCAATATTTATTAAACAAACTCAAGCCAGTCCTCGTGACTGGCTTTTTCTCGTTTGAGAACCACCGGGGAAGTGCGTTACTGTGTCTCATCAAAATAATGAAAACAGGAAGGCAGAGGTGGGGCAACGAATTCCCGTTACGCTCGGCAATATTGCGCCGCTGACGTTAAAACCGTTTCATGCAGGCCAGCTTGCGCTGGTCTGTGAAGGGGGAGGGCAGCGCGGTATTTTCACTGCTGGCGTGCTTGACGAATTTATGCGCGCACAATTCAACCCGTTCGATCTCTATTTCGGTACCTCTGCCGGGGCGCAGAACCTCTCCGCCTATGTCTGCAACCAGCCCGGCTATGCGCGCAAAGTGATTATGCGCTACACCACCTCCAAAGAATTCTTCAATCCGGTACGCTTCGTACGCGGCGGGAACCTGATCGATCTCGACTGGTTACTGGATGCTACCTCCAGCCAGATGCCGCTGGCCATGGATACCGCGTCACGTCTGTTCGATACCGGCAAAGAGTTCTGGATGTGCGCCAGCCGTGGCGATGACTATTCGCCGGGTTACTTTTCGCCGCAGAAAGAGAACTGGCTGGATATCATCCGCGCGTCCAGCGCGATCCCGGGATTCTACCGCACCGGCGCCCTGCTGGAGGGGATAAGCTATCTTGACGGCGGTATCAGCGACGCGGTGCCGGTACAGGAGGCGGCGCGGCGCGGGGCAAAAACCATTGTGGTGATCCGCACGGTGCCTTCGCAGATGTATTACACCCCACAGTGGTTTAAGCGGATGGAACGCTGGCTGGGCGACAGCAGCCTGCAACCGCTGGTGAATATCGCGAAGCAGCATGAAACCACCTACGGCGCGATGCAGCGTTTTATTGAAAAACCACCGGGCAAGCTGCGCATCTTTGAAATTTATCCGCCTAAGCCGCTGTTGAGCATGGCGCTGGGCAGTCGGCTGCCTGCGTTGCGTATGGATTACAAAACGGGGCGGCTGTGCGGGCGTTACTTCCTGGCGACAGTCGGGAAAATGCTGGCGGAGCAACCGCCTCTTCATCGGCATAAAAGCATCATTTTGCCGCCTGCCGTTGTGGCCAATGACGCGTTGGCGATGCCGCTGGTGGACGCGCCGCAGGCCAACGATGGCTTACTCGATAACGAGGATCTGGCGTGACGCACTGCTTTATCGATACCCATTGCCACTTTGATTTCCCGCCGTTTAGCGGGGAGGAAACATCAAGTATTGCGCGCGCGGCTGAGGCCGGTGTGAGAGCCATTATTGTGCCCGCTATTGAAGCGGCGAGATTCGACAAAGTTCTGGCGCTTGCCCGGGAGCACGATGCGCTGTATGCCGCGCTGGGTCTGCATCCGATCGTTATTGAGCACCATCTTGATGACCATCTCGACAGGCTGGATGCCACGCTGCAAAATGCGGATACGAAGCTGGTTGCCATCGGTGAGATCGGCCTCGATCTCTATCGTGAAGATCCGCAGTTTGAGCGCCAGCAGACGATCCTGGATGCGCAGCTCCGGCTGGCAAAGCGCCACGATCTGCCGGTGATCCTCCACTCCAGACGTACCCATGACAAACTGGCGATGCACCTGAAGCGTATCGACGTGCCGCGCAGGGGCGTGGTCCATGGTTTCGCTGGAAGCCTTCAGCAGGCGCAGCGTTTTATTGAGCTGGGCTATAAGATTGGCGTCGGTGGCACCATTACCTATCCGCGTGCCAGCAAAACCCGTGATGTGATGGCGCAGCTCCCGCTGACCTCGCTCCTGCTGGAAACGGATGCGCCTGACATGCCGCTGAATGGTTTTCAGGGCCAGCCCAACCGCCCGGAGCAGGCGGCGCGCGTTTTTGATGTGCTGTGTGAGCTGCGTCAGGAGCCTGAAGATGTGATTGCCAGCGCGCTGCTGGAAAACACCCGCGCGGTCTTCGGCATCACGCTATAAATAAAGGGCCGGGCGGATCACCGTGATCTGCTGCCGTTCCAGGGCCTGCGCCAGCGGCTCGATGTCCTCCGGCGTGGCGCTCCGCCATCGCGCCGCCTCCCCGTAAACCCCATGAGCATGAAACGCGTTGATCCGCACAGGAACGTTCCCCAACGCGTGGATAAAAGCGGTCAGCGATGGCAGATGGTGCAGATAATCACACCGAGCGGGGATCACCAGCAGGCGCAGCTCCGTCAGGCGATGACGATCGGCCAGCCAGCGGATGCTCTGCTTGATCTGCGTGTTTTCGCGCCCGGTCAGAAAACGGTGATGTTCATTGCCCCAGGCTTTCAGATCCACCATCGCGCCGTCAAACACCGGTAACAGCTTTTGCCAGCCGGTTTCGCTTAACAGGCCGTTGCTGTCCACCAGGCACGTCAGATGGCGCAGGGACGGATCGGCTTTGATCGCGGTGAACAGCGCAACCAAAAACGGCAGCTGCGTGGTGGCCTCACCCCCGCTGACGGTCACGCCCTCAATAAACGGCGCGGACGTGCGAACCCGGGAGAGGATCTCCTCGACGCTATAGCGCTGCGCCATCGGCGTCGCCTGCTGCTGACACAGGTGCAGACAGGTGTCGCACTGCTGACAGTGACTCTCCTGCCACCAGACGCGCCCGGCCTGAATTGCCAGCGCATCATGAGGACAGTGGGGAACACAGTCGCCGCAGTCGTTGCAGCGCCCTATCGTCCACGGGTTGTGGCAGGTTTTGCAGCGCAGGTTACAGCCCTGGAGGAACAACGCCAGGCGGCTGCCCGGCCCGTCCACGCAGGAGAAGGGTATGACCTGACTAACTAAAGCGCATCTGCTGTTCATGGCTTATCACGCGCGGCTGACGTTCCAGAATACGGGTATTGCGCGCGGCCTCCTCGCCGAGCCAGGTGGTGTTGGTGCGCGAGCCGGCCTCCCGGTATTTCTCCAGATCGGAGAGCCGCACCATATACCCGGTGACGCGCACCAGGTCGTTTCCGGCTACATTCGCGGTGAACTCACGCATACCGGCGTTGAACGCCCCCAGGCACAGCTGCACCACAGCCTGAGGATTGCGTTTAACCGTTTCCTCCAGGGTGAGAATATCGCTGATCCCCGAATGATAGTGTTTATGATGCGGCGCCACGGCCAGCAGGTGGCTGACAGGGTCCGGTTCGTCGCCGTACGGCAGACGTGCGCCCGGCGTGGTGCCAGAATCGGAACTGATCCCAGACTGGGCATGCAGCATCGCGCGGTGCTGCCAGCCGTGTTTCACCGGCGTGTTTTCAACAAACGCCGCAAGCTGTTCACTGATGCGGTAGCCCAGCGCATTGGCCTGTTCGTTCTTACCGTAACGTCCCGTAATGCCTGCTTTCTCGCACAGCACATTCACCGCTTCGGCCAGACCGTACATGCCAAACATCGGCACAAAGCGATCGGCATCAATCAGCCCCTCTTTCACCAGGAAGCTATTCTCAAAGAAGCCGGATTGTTCATATAAAAAATCGCAGCGCGCATTGATGATCGCGATTTGTTGCTGGCAGTAGTGTGGCAGGGTACGGGTGAAAAAGTCTTCCGGTGAGCGGCTGTGTTCCGCAATCGCTTTCAGGTTAAGGCGCACCAGCGTGCTGCCGCCGCCCGCCAGCGGCAGGGAGTTGTAACAGCTCACCACGCCATAGCGACCTTTTGTGAAAATTTTATCATTCACCGGGCCATTAGAAATATGCGGTTTACCACATTCACAAATGTTTTCCGCCACGCTCAGCAGCAGATCGCCGGGGGTTACATCCGGGTCGTAGATAAAGGTCAGGTTCGGCGCAACCTGCTTCAGTTCTGCATCCGCACGAAGGATGGCTCGGGTGACAGGCGTATCCGCCGGGCCGATATTGGCATGCATAAACGCATCGGGCAGGGTTCTGTCCAGGTAACGCCAGAAACGTTTTATTCGGCTATCGATTTCATCCTGTGTTAGAATTTTAACATAGGGGCTGAGTATCTCATCGAGCTGGCCCAGATAGACCGGCATCGATGTGACGGACGGAACATGGTGATAAAGGATAGTGAGCAGCGAGAGGGCATCATCCAGATCTTTAGCCCCTTCCAGCTCCAGCCATTCTGAGCCGTTAGCCAGAAATTTAGCGTAGTCCGGCAGCACGTAGCGCGGTTTGTAAGGCGCATGGCCTTCGAACATGTCGCAGATGAATCCCTCGTCCAGCGCGGCCCGGGCCGCCTCTGGCAGAGCGGGATAGGGCAGATTGTTCTCTGCTTCCAGCGCCAGAAAATGACGTTTTTGTTCTGGGGTTAACACCGGGCTGGTCACAATGTGCTGGCAACGTTGTTGCAGGGCGTCGGGCATGTTCACTTCCTTGGTTGTTCTGCGGATGGTGAACGAATTGTAGGAAGCCAGCCTGGTGGCGCTTTTGATCAGACAGGGGATATCGCCGATTTAGTCAGCAATTAACGCACTAAAATTTGAAGAAGATCTCATTACAGTAATGCAAATTTGCACACAGTTTTCATTAACTGTGATGAATGTCGAAGTGTGGATGCGGGTGAATGTTAGAATACTCACAGACCCGCAAGGTAAAATTTATACGGCACTGCCGTTGGAGAATGTTATGACCGATTTAACTGCAAGCAGCCTGCGCGCGTTGAAACTGATGGACCTGACCACCCTGAACGATGACGACACCAATGAAAAAGTCATCGCCCTGTGCCATCAGGCGAAAACGCCAGTGGGTAACACCGCCGCCGTCTGTATCTACCCGCGCTTCATCCCGATTGCCCGCAAAACGCTGAAAGAGCAGGGCACGCCGGACGTGCGCATTGCCACCGTAACTAACTTCCCGCACGGCAATGACGATATCGAGATCGCGCTGGCAGAAACCCGCGCGGCGATTGCGTACGGCGCGGACGAAGTTGACGTGGTATTCCCGTACCGCGCGCTGATCGCCGGCAACGAGCAGGTCGGTTTTGACCTGGTGAAAGCCTGTAAAGACGCGTGTGCGGCGGCAAACGTGCTGCTTAAAGTGATCATCGAAACCGGCGAGCTGAAAGAAGAGGCGTTGATTCGTAAGGCGTCTGAAATCTCCATCAAAGCGGGCGCGGATTTCATTAAAACCTCTACCGGTAAAGTGCCGGTCAACGCTACTCCGGAAAGCGCACGCATCATGATGGAAGTCATCCGTGATATGGGCGTGTCCAAAACCGTTGGCTTCAAACCGGCGGGCGGCGTGCGTACCGCGGAAGACGCGCAGCAGTTCCTGGCGATTGCCGACGAGCTGTTCGGCGCCGACTGGGCTGATTCCCGCCACTACCGCTTCGGCGCGTCCAGCCTGCTGGCCAGCTTGCTGAAAGCGCTGGGTCACGGTGACGGTAAGAGCGCAAGCAGCTACTAAGTTGAATTGCCGGGTGACGCTACGCTAACCCGGCCTACAGGATCGTAGGGCGGGTCAACATATCCGCCGCCATTCACCCGATTCCGCATGGAGGTTACCGTGTTTCTCGCACAAGAAATTATTCGTAAAAAACGTGATGGTCATGCATTAAGCGACGAAGAAATCCGCTTTTTTATCAATGGCATTCGTGATAACACCATCTCTGAAGGGCAGATTGCGGCTCTGGCGATGACCATTTTCTTCCACGATATGTCGATGCCTGAGCGCGTGTCGCTGACCATGGCGATGCGAGATTCAGGAACCGTTCTGGACTGGAAAAGCCTCAACCTTAACGGCCCAATTGTGGACAAACACTCCACCGGCGGCGTGGGCGACGTGACGTCTCTGATGCTCGGCCCAATGGTGGCGGCCTGTGGCGGTTACATCCCGATGATTTCCGGGCGCGGCCTGGGTCATACCGGCGGTACGCTCGACAAACTGGAAGCCATTCCGGGCTTCGATATCTTCCCGGATGACAACCGCTTCCGCGACATTATTAAAGACGTTGGCGTGGCGATTATCGGCCAGACCAGCTCTCTTGCTCCGGCTGACAAGCGTTTCTACGCGACGCGTGACATTACCGCGACCGTAGACTCCATCCCGCTGATCACCGCCTCTATCCTTGCCAAAAAACTGGCGGAAGGTCTGGATGCGCTGGTGATGGATGTGAAAGTGGGCAGCGGCGCGTTTATGCCAACCTATGAACTCTCTGAGGCGCTGGCCGAAGCGATCGTTGGCGTCTCCAACGGCGCGGGCGTGCGCACCACTGCACTGCTGACGGACATGAACCAGGTGCTGGCCTCCAGCGCCGGTAACGCGGTTGAAGTCCGTGAGGCCGTGCAGTTCCTCACAGGCGAATACCGTAACCCGCGCCTGTTCGATGTCACCATGGCGCTGTGCGTTGAGATGTTAATCTCCGGCAAGTTGGCCAAAGACGACGCGGAAGCCCGCGCGAAGCTTCAGGCGGTGCTGGACAACGGCAAAGCGGCGGAGATCTTTGGTCGGATGGTGGCGGCGCAGAAAGGCCCGACCGACTTCGTGGAAAACTACGCGAAATACCTGCCCACCGCGATGCTCAGCAAAGCGGTCTATGCGGACAGCGAAGGCTTTGTCTCGGCTATGGATACCCGCGCGCTCGGCATGGCTGTTGTGTCTATGGGCGGCGGTCGTCGTCAGGCATCGGACACCATTGATTACAGCGTCGGCTTTACCGATATGGCCCGTCTGGGCGACAGCGTTGACGGCCAACGTCCGCTGGCGGTGATCCACGCGAAAGATGAAGCCAGCTGGCAGGACGCGGCGAAAGCGGTGAAGGCGGCAATATCTCTTGACGATAAAGCACCGGAAACCACACCGACGGTCTATCGTCGTATCACTGAATAGCGGTATACTGATCTGATCGCATTTTTATGAAGCACTAAGTACGGAGAACAATTATGAAACGTGCATTTATTATGGTGCTGGACTCATTCGGCATCGGCGCAACCGAAGATGCAGAACGATTTGGTGACGTGGGTTCCGATACCCTGGGTCACATCGCGGAAGCCTGTGCAAAAGGCGAAGCGGACAACGGTCGTAAAGGCCCTCTGAACCTGCCAAACCTGACCCGTCTGGGGCTGGTAAAAGC
Organism: Enterobacter cloacae complex sp. S1; assembly: GCF_014930525.1. Lineage (NCBI taxonomy): Bacteria > Pseudomonadati > Pseudomonadota > Gammaproteobacteria > Enterobacterales > Enterobacteriaceae > Enterobacter > Enterobacter cloacae complex sp. S1. The sequence continues at coordinate 163,484 of NZ_JADBRE010000001.1, read as the reverse complement.
GCATGAAGGCTCTACCGGTAAGATCGCAGCCGGTATGGACGGTAACGCGGAAGTGGTGGGCGCCTACGCGTGGGCGCACGAGCTCTCTTCCGGGAAAGATACTCCGTCCGGCCACTGGGAAATTGCCGGCGTGCCGGTGCTGTTTGACTGGGGTTACTTTTCCGATCACGAGAACAGCTTCCCGCAGGAGCTGCTCGATAAGCTGGTGAAGCGCGCCAACCTGCCGGGCTACCTCGGCAACTGCCACTCTTCCGGTACCGTGATTCTGGATCAGCTCGGCGAAGAGCATATGAAAACCGGCAAGCCGATTTTCTATACCTCTGCTGACTCCGTGTTCCAGATCGCCTGCCATGAAGAGACGTTTGGCCTGGATAAACTGTACGAGCTGTGCGAGATCGCCCGTGAAGAGCTGACCGAAGGCGGCTACAACATTGGCCGCGTTATCGCGCGTCCGTTTATCGGCGACAAAGCGGGTAACTTCCAGCGTACCGGCAACCGTCACGATCTGGCCGTGGAGCCACCGGCGCCGACCGTGCTGCAAAAACTCGTCGACGAGAAAGACGGCCACGTGGTTTCCGTGGGTAAAATCGCGGACATTTACGCCAACTGCGGCATTACCAAAAAGGTCAAAGCGACCGGTCTGGATGCGCTGTTCGACGCCACCATCAAAGAGATGAAAGAAGCGGGCGATAAGACCATTGTCTTCACCAACTTCGTGGACTTCGACTCCTCCTGGGGCCACCGTCGCGACGTCGCCGGGTATGCTGCGGGTCTGGAGCTGTTTGACCGCCGTCTGCCAGAGCTGATGGAGCTGGTGGGGGAAGATGACATTCTGATCCTGACCGCTGACCATGGCTGTGACCCGACCTGGACCGGTACCGACCACACCCGTGAGCACATTCCGGTGCTGGTGTACGGCCCGAAAGTCAAACCGGGCTCGCTGGGTCACCGTGAGACCTTCGCGGACATCGGCCAGACGATTGCGAAATACTTTGGTACGTCTGACATGGAATATGGCAAGGCTATGTTCTAAACGGATTGGGTGCGGCCTGATGCCCTCACCCCGGCCCTCTCCCACCGGGAGAGGGAGAAACAGAATGTAGGCCGGGTAAGGCGTAGCCGCCACCCGGCAAAAACAACAATGTAAAAGGAACTGAAGATGGCAACTCCTCACATTAATGCAGAAATGGGTGATTTCGCTGACGTCGTATTGATGCCGGGCGACCCGCTGCGCGCGAAGCACATTGCAGAAACCTTCCTCGAAGACGTGCGTGAAGTGAACAACGTGCGCGGCATGCTGGGCTTCACCGGCACCTATAAAGGCCGCAAAATCTCCGTGATGGGTCACGGCATGGGTATCCCATCCTGCTCCATCTACACCAAAGAGCTGATCACCGATTTCGGCGTGAAGAAAATCATCCGTGTCGGCTCCTGCGGCGCAGTGCGCATGGACGTTAAGCTGCGTGACGTGGTGATCGGCATGGGCGCGTGCACCGACTCTAAAGTCAACCGCATTCGCTTTAAAGATCATGACTTTGCGGCCATCGCTGACTTTGACATGGTGCGTAACGCGGTTGACGCGGCAAAAGCGCTGGGCGTTGACGCGCGCGTGGGCAACCTGTTCTCTGCCGATCTGTTCTACTCGCCAGAAGGCGACATGTTCGACGTGATGGAAAAATACGGCATTCTGGGCGTGGAAATGGAAGCGGCCGGTATCTACGGCGTGGCGGCTGAATTCGGTGCGAAAGCGCTGACCATCTGCACCGTGTCTGACCACATCCGTACCCACGAGCAGACTACCGCTGCCGAGCGTCAGACCACCTTCAACGACATGATCAAAATCGCGCTGGAATCCGTTCTGCTCGGCGATAAAGAGTAATACCTGTTGTGCCGGGTGGCGGCTTCGCCTGACCCGGCCTGCGGTTTTCCAGGCCCGCTAAGCAGAGCGCCAGCGGGCTTTTTATTAGCGTACTGCCTGCGCAATCCACGCCGATAACTCCCGCAACTCTTGTTCCTGTTCCGGAAAATCAACACGTAACGCGTCACACTCCTGTTGCAGCATATCTGCCCGATAGAGACAGCCCTGCAAACGTGCAGCCAGCGCTTCTAACGGTGCCGGATTAAGACTATCCGTAAATACCTGGGTACGAGAGATATGGCCTTTCTCGACGTCAAAGTGCAGCTCAACGCCGCCCCAGGTAAATCGCTCATCCAGCAGGTGTGAAAACGCCGGTGCCTGACCGAAATTCCACTCCCAGCTGCTCTGGCGGGCGAAGGTTTCCGCGAAGTTTGGCAGATCCGGGGTTTTATCCGGAGAAATAACCTCGGCTTCTACGCGTTCACCGTAATGCCTGAAAAAGGCCTCGCGGATCGCATCGCAAATGCGTTCATGGGTAATCCCCGGCAGGAGCTCCACCAGATTCGCCACGCGACCGCGCACGGAGGTAATGCCTTTGGCCTGGAGCTTTTTCTTGTCCGGGTTCAGATAGTTTGCCAGACGGCTCAGATCGGCATTCAGCAATAATGTGCCGTGGTGGAATCCGCGATCCATCGTTTCGCGGTAGGCTGAGCCTGACACTTTCCGGTCGCCTTCAGGCGTTTTCACGACCAGATCGTTACGTCCCGAGGCTTCAGCCGTCACGCCGAGCGAATTGAGCGCGTTAAGCACAATGGAGGTCGAGATGGTTTTGTCGTACTCCGGCTTGCCCGCCATAAAGGTAAAGCAGGTGTTGCCCAGATCGTGAAACACCGCACCGCCGCCGCTGCTGCGGCGCGCCAGGCGGACGTTGTCCTCTTCCATACGGCGGGTGTTACACTCTTTCCACGGATTTTGCGCGCGACCAATAACGACCGTATCGGCGTTGCGCCAGAGAAACAGGACGCGCTGGGTGGCAGGCATCTGGCGGAAGATGCACTCTTCTACCGCCAGGTTAAACCAGGGATCGTAAGAGTCAGAGATTAGCAGGCGTAACGTCGACATGGCAGAGTTCCTTTTCCGAATCATCCGCCTACTTTATCACTATTCTTTCTTCTCGCTCTCTTCCTCTTCGGGAACCGACTTGCTGGCGGTTAACAGGAACGGCGACTGCTGCCAGCGGGTGCGCTTGCCCTGGAGCAACATGCGCGCCAGTACCACGCCAATCGCCAGCGAGAGCAGCAGCATCAGGCGCAAAATATTGGTGGTGTTATCCACCTGTTTGGCTTCGGTTGGCAGGGTGTGGGTGTCGAGTGTCAGACGTAAATAGCCGAGCGGACCATTCTTGCCCTGAATGGGTTCGACGATTTGTTGGTTGAAATAACCACCGGCTTTTTTGCCATCCAGCGCCAGCCTGTCGCGCACGTCGACATGCTCACCCGCGCGGGCAATCAGGTCGCCCTGTTCATCGTACACACCCGCATCCAGAATGCGGCTGTTTTCCGTAAGCTGGCGCAATACCTGGGCTATTCGCTTATCATCCGGCGTTTCGGTGCGCATAGACGGCGCAACGTTGAGCGTCACCTGGCGCGCCAGCGTCCGGGCCAGTTCCTCAAACTGCGGGTTACGCTGTCGTTGGTGATTCTGGCTAAACCAGGATGCCCCCTGCATCAGCGCCACTAATAGTGCGAGACAGATCAGGACAATCACGGCGCGATGAAGCCGGAATTTCAGTTTTGCGCGAGCCATATTCCACCTGCTTAAAATTTACGGCTTAATGTTGCCAGAAGTGATGGTTACAGGGTAGCCTCATGCGTTATTTTCCCTCTGGAACCTTCCGGCGCGAACGAAATTACAGGAGCTTCAATGCCGAACATTACCTGGTGCGACCTGCCAACGGATGTCTCTTTATGGCCAGGATTGCCGCTCTCTTTAAGTGGCGATGAGGTGATGCCTCTCGATTACCACGCTGGCCGTAGCGGCTGGCTGCTGTACGGACGCGGCCTGGATAAGCAACGCCTCACCCAGTATCAAACCAAACTGGGCGCAGCGATGGTCATCGTTGCGGCCTGGTGCGTGGAAGATTATCAGGTTATTCGCCTGGCGGGTTCCCTGACGCAGCGCGCCACGCGTCTGGCGCACGACGCCGGGCTGGACGTTGCCCCCCTCGGCAAAATTCCGCACCTGAAAACGCCCGGCCTGCTGGTAATGGACATGGACTCCACCGCCATTCAGATCGAATGTATTGACGAGATTGCTAAACTGGCGGGCAGCGGCGAGCTGGTGGCGGAAGTCACCGAGCGCGCGATGCGCGGCGAGCTGGATTTTACCGCCAGCCTGAGACAGCGCGTGGCGACCCTGAAGGGGGCCGATGCTAACATTTTGCGTCAGGTGCGCGATGAACTGCCCCTGATGCCTGGGCTGACGCAGCTAGTGCTCAAGCTGGAGACGCTCGGCTGGAAAGTGGCGATTGCCTCCGGCGGGTTCACCTTCTTTGCCGACTACCTGCGTGACAAGCTGCGTCTGACCACCGTGGTGGCAAACGAGCTGGAGATCATGGACGGCAAACTCACCGGACAGGTCATCGGCGACATCGTGGATGCGCAGTACAAAGCCAATACGCTGACGCGTCTGGCGGAGAAATATGCCATTCCGGTCGAGCAGACCGTCGCCATCGGCGATGGCGCGAACGATCTGCCGATGATCAAAGTTGCCGGGCTGGGTATTGCCTACCATGCCAAGCCGAAAGTGAATGAAAAGACGGAAGTCACTATCCGTCATGCTGATCTGATGGGGGTGTTCTGTATTCTCTCCGGCAGCATTAATCAAAAATAGCGGCCTGCTTTTGTAGGCCGGGTAAGCGTCAGCGCCACCCGGCGCGCAGACCGCACAGAAATAACGAGGTAAACCGTGGCGAAAGCTCCAAAACGCGCATTTGTCTGTAATGAATGTGGTGCGGATTATCCGCGCTGGCAGGGGCAATGCAGCGCCTGCCATGCCTGGAACACCATCACCGAAGTGCGTGGTGTGGCGGCTTCGCCGAGCGTGGCCCGCAATGAACGGCTGAGCGGCTATGCGGGCAATGCAGGCGTGTCGAAGGTACAAAAACTTTCGGATATCAGCCTGGAAGCGCTGCCGCGCTTTTCCACCGGATTCAAAGAATTTGACCGCGTGCTCGGCGGTGGCGTAGTGCCGGGCAGCGCCATTCTGATCGGCGGTAACCCGGGAGCGGGTAAATCGACCCTGCTGCTGCAAACGCTCTGCAAGCTAGCCGAACAGATGAAAACCCTGTACGTCACGGGGGAAGAATCACTTCAGCAGGTGGCGATGCGCGCGCACCGCCTCGGCCTGCCGACCGGCAATCTGAATATGCTTTCGGAAACCAGCATCGAGCAGATCTGCATGATCGCCGAAGAAGAGCAGCCGAAGCTGATGGTGATTGACTCCATTCAGGTGATGCATATGGCTGACATTCAGTCGTCACCGGGAAGCGTGGCGCAGGTGCGTGAAACCGCGGCCTACCTGACGCGCTTTGCCAAAACGCGCGGCGTGGCGATTGTGATGGTTGGTCATGTGACCAAAGACGGCTCGCTGGCGGGACCGAAAGTGCTTGAACACTGTATCGACTGCTCGGTGATGCTCGATGGCGATGCGGATTCCCGTTTTCGTACCCTGCGCAGCCATAAAAACCGCTTTGGCGCGGTGAATGAGCTGGGCGTGTTTGCCATGACCGAGCAGGGGCTTCGCGAAGTCAGCAACCCGTCGGCCATCTTCCTGAGCCGTGGCGACGAGATCACGTCCGGTAGTTCGGTGATGGTGCTGTGGGAGGGGACGCGTCCGCTGCTGGTTGAAATTCAGGCGCTGGTGGATCAATCGATGATGGGCAACCCGCGGCGCGTGGCGGTCGGTCTGGAACAGAACCGCCTGGCGATCCTGCTGGCGGTGCTGCACCGTCACGGCGGTCTGCAAATGGCGGATCAGGATGTGTTCGTCAACGTGGTTGGTGGGGTGAAGGTTACGGAAACCAGCGCGGACCTGGCGCTGCTGCTGGCAATGGTCTCCAGCCTGCGCGACAGACCGTTGCCGCAGGATCTGGTGGTATTTGGTGAGGTAGGGCTGGCCGGCGAGATCCGCCCGGTGCCGAGCGGTCAGGAGCGTATCTCCGAAGCGGCAAAACATGGCTTCCGCCGCGCGATTGTTCCGGCCGCCAACGTGCCGAAAAAAATTCCGGAAGGGATGCAGGTTTTTGGCGTTAAAAAACTTGCAGATGCGTTAAATGTCTTTGACGACTTATAATTACGTATTCGATTTTGCAGGAGGCACCGTAATTTATGTCATCATTTGACTACATCAAGACCGCTATCCGCCAGAAGGGCTGCACGTTGCAGCAGGTGGCGGACGCCAGCGGCATGACCAAGGGCTACCTGAGCCAACTGCTGAACGCCAAAATCAAAAGCCCCAGCGCGCAGAAGCTGGAAGCGCTGCACCGTTTTCTGGGGCTTGAATTTCCGCGGATGCAAAAGAACATTGGCGTGGTGTTCGGTAAGTTCTACCCGCTGCATACTGGGCATATCTATCTGATCCAGCGCGCCTGTAGCCAGGTCGACGAACTGCATATCATCATGGGTTATGATGAAACCCGCGATCGCCAGCTGTTTGAAGACAGCGCCATGTCGCAGCAGCCCACCGTGCCGGACCGCCTGCGCTGGCTGCTTCAGACCTTTAAATATCAGAAAAATATTCGTATTCATGCCTTTAACGAAGAGGGCATGGAGCCGTATCCGCACGGCTGGGACGTGTGGAGCAACGGCATCAAAGCGTTTATGGAAGAGAAGGGCATTGCGCCTAACTGGATCTACACCTCTGAAGAGTCCGACGCGCCGCAGTTCCGCGAGCATCTGGGCATCGAGACGGTGCTGATCGATCCTAAACGCACCTTCATGAACATCAGCGGGGCGCAGATCCGCGAGAACCCGTTCCGTTACTGGGACTACATCCCGACCGAGGTGAAGCCGTTCTTCGTGCGTACGGTGGCGATCCTCGGCGGCGAGTCGAGCGGGAAATCGACGCTGGTAAATAAGCTGGCTAACATCTTCAATACCACCAGTGCGTGGGAGTATGGCCGCGATTACGTCTTCTCACACCTTGGCGGCGACGAGATGGCGTTGCAGTATTCCGACTACGATAAAATCGCGCTCGGTCATGCCCAGTACATTGATTTTGCGGTGAAATACGCCAATAAAGTCGCCTTTATTGATACCGATTTCGTCACCACGCAGGCGTTCTGCAAAAAGTACGAAGGGCGCGAGCACCCGTTTGTGCAGGCGCTGATTGACGAATACCGCTTTGACCTGGTGATCCTGCTGGAAAACAACACCCCGTGGGTGGCCGACGGCATGCGCAGCCTGGGCAGCTCGGTGGACAGGCGGGAGTTCCAGACCATGCTGGTGGAGATGCTTAACGAGAACAACGTTGAGTTTGTACATGTGGAAGAGTCGGACTACGACTCCCGCTTCCTGCGCTGCGTCGAACTGGTGAAGGAGATGATGGGGGAGCAGGGTTAATAACTTCCCCTCTCCCACCAGGAGAGGGGGCTTTAATCGCCCTCTCCCTTTGGGAGAGGGCCGGGGTGAGGGAATCAGTTCACTCAATACTCAACCACCACCTTCCCACGCATATGCCCCTCCAGCACCCTGCGGTGCGCTTCGGTAATGCTTTCCACGCTTAGCCCGTGCAGCGTTTCGCTGAGCGAGCTTTCCACCACGCCGTTATCCACCAGCTTCGCCACCTCATCTAAAATCTCACCCTGACGCGCCATATCCGTGGTCTGGTACATGCTACGGGTGTACATAAATTCCCAGTGCAGGGCGGCAGATTTGGACTTCAGCTTGTCCTGGTTCAGCGGATGCGCGTTTTCAACGATGGAACAAATGTCTCCCTGAGGGGCAATCAGATCGCTGACCGCATCCCAGTGCCCGTCGGTATCGTTGAGGATAAAAATGTAATCAACAAAGGTGAGCCCCTGTTTCGCCAGTTCTCCCTTCAGGTCGTGGTAATTTACAACAATGTCAGCCCCGCGATCGCGACACCACCGGGCGGAATCTTCTCGTGAAGCGGTTGCGACGATCTTCACCTTGCTGTTGTGCTTCGCAAACGGGATCGCCAGCGATCCGACTCCACCCGCGCCGCCAATTATCAGCAGCGTTTTATCTGCGTCGGCATCCTGAATCTTCAGCCGTTCAAACAGGCCTTCCCACGCGGTGAGCGCCGTCAGCGGCAATGCAGCCGCGGCGGCCCAGTCAAGGCTTGCAGGCTTGTGCCCGACAATGCGCGCATCGATCAGCTGGTGCGTGGTATTACTGCCCGGACGGGTGATATCCCCCGCGTACCACACTTCGTCACCCGGTTTGAATCCGGTGACGCCAGCCCCAACGGCTTTTACGATACCGCTGGCATCCCACCCGAGAATGCGCGGCTCCTTCAGTCCGCTTTTGGCAATGCCTGCATGTACCTTGGTGTCCACCGGGTTTACGGAGACGGCTTTTACCTCCACCAGCAGATCGTGTTCACCGGGCTGCGGCATCGGCGGGGTGATTTCAACGAAGGTGGAGGGATTTTCTGGGTTAACGGCAATGGCTTTCACTGACATGGTGTGCTCCTCAATGGCATGCGTTTTGTTGAGGCTAGTCTATTAAGTGGTCAGCTGCATGATAAGATGGACAATCAAGAACTCAGCGTTCGTACAGAGTGAACAATCATGTTTAAACAGCTTCAGGATATGGCACTGTTTGCGCTGGTGGCCGAGATGGGTAGCTTTACCGCGGCGGCGCAGAAGGCGGAACTGCCGAAATCCAGCGTCAGCCAGCGGATTAGCCAGCTGGAGCAACAGGTGGGGATCCGTCTGTTGAATCGCACCACGCGCAGAATAAGCCTGACGTTTGCGGGCGAACACTATCTGGTGCACTGTCGTGAAATGCTGGCGGCCAGCGAGCGCGCGGAGTATGCCATTCAGCGGCTGCGTGAAAACCCCAGCGGGCGGCTGCGGATCACCTGTCCGGCGGGAATTGGCGCAACGCTGCTGGCGCATATGAATGCCGAGTTCCAGCTTCGCTATCCGGACGTGTCACTGGATGTGTCGATCTCAGACGACGTGGTGGATCTGGTCGAGTCTGGCTTTGACGTGGCGCTGCGCACCGGCAAACCGCAGGATTCTTCCCTGATTGGCCGCATGATTGGGCACTGTCCTCGCTACATGCTGGCCTCGCCCGACTACCTGGCGCGTCGGGCGCCGTTAATCCATCCCCGACAGCTGGTGGAGCACCGCTGCATTACGCACCGGGCATGGTCGGAGTGGCTTCTGCGAAGCGAGAGTGAGGATTACCGCTACCTGCCGGATAACGCCCATATGACCGATAACCTGGTGTACGCCCGGGAATGCGCCATTGCCGGGGCGGGGATCACGCTGTTACCCGCATTCCTGCTGGAAGATAAGATCGAAAAGGGCGCGCTGGTGAAGGTGCTGCCGGCGTGGAGCGTTGAGGGAAACGATCTCTGGCTGGCCTACCCGAGCCGTAAGCTCAATTCGCCTGCGCTGATGAGCTATATCGACTTTGCGATGCAGTTTGATGAGGTGAAGCGGTATTACGTGGGCAAATAAAAAAGCCGGGTGGCGGCTTCGCCTTACCCGGCCTACACACTGTGCGGCCTGATGCCCTCACCCTGGCCCTCTCCCACGGGGAGAGGGTACAAACATAAAAAACGGCAACCGAAGTTGCCGTTTTGCTTTTATTTCGCAATACGCTTGTACTTAATACGCTTCGGCTCCAGCGCGTCTGCGCCCAGCGTGCGTTTCTTGTACTCTTCGTATTCGGTGAAGTTACCTTCGAAGAACTCCACTTTACCTTCGTCCTGGTAGTCCAGGATGTGGGTTGCGATGCGGTCCAGGAACCAGCGGTCGTGCGAGATAACCATCGCGCAGCCCGGGAACTCCAGCAGGGCGTTTTCCAGCGCGCGCAGGGTTTCGATGTCCAGGTCGTTGGTAGGTTCATCAAGCAGCAGAACGTTGCCGCCAACCTGGAGCAGTTTTGCCAGGTGCAGACGACCGCGCTCACCGCCGGACAGCTCGCCCACGCGTTTGCCCTGGTCAGTGCCCTTAAAGTTAAAGCGGCCAACGTAAGCGCGGCTTGGCATCTCGGTGTTGCCGATACGCATGATATCCAGACCGCCGGAAACCTCTTCCCACACGGTTTTGCTGTTATCCATTGCGTCGCGGAACTGGTCCACGGAAGCCAGCTTCACGGTTTCACCCAGGGTGATAGAGCCGCTGTCAGGCTGTTCCTGACCGGACATCATGCGGAACAGGGTCGATTTACCTGCGCCGTTCGGACCGATGATGCCAACGATAGCGCCTTTCGGCACGGAGAAGGTCAGGTCGTCGATCAGCAGACGGTCGCCGTAGGACTTACGCAGGTTGGTCACTTCAACCACTTTATCCCCCAGACGTGCGCCAGGTGGAATAAACAGTTCGTTGGTTTCGTTACGTTTCTGGTATTCAGTGTTGTTCAGCTCTTCGAAGCGTGCCAGACGGGCTTTGCCCTTGGACTGACGGCCTTTCGCGCCCTGACGCACCCACTCCAGCTCTTTCTCGATAGACTTACGACGCGCCGCTTCCTGAGATGCTTCCTGCGCCAGACGCTGATCTTTCTGCTCCAGCCAGGAAGAGTAGTTGCCTTCCCACGGAATACCTTCGCCGCGGTCCAGCTCCAGGATCCAGCCCGCAACGTTGTCGAGGAAGTAACGGTCGTGGGTAATCGCCACCACGGTGCCTTCGAAGTCGTGCAGGAAGCGCTCCAGCCACGCCACGGATTCCGCATCCAGGTGGTTGGTAGGTTCGTCGAGCAGCAGCATGTCTGGTTTTTCCAGCAGCAGGCGGCACAGCGCCACGCGGCGGCGTTCACCACCGGACAGGTTAGCGATTTTCGCATCCCAGTCTGGCAGACGCAGGGCATCGGCCGCGCGCTCCAGCTGCACGTTCAGGTTGTGACCGTCGTGCGCCTGGATAATTTCCTCATATTTGCCCTGCTGAGCGGCCAGTTTGTCGAAGTCCGCATCCGGCTCGGCGTATTTGGCATACACTTCATCCAGACCTTTCAGGGCGTTAACCACCTCGGATACCGCTTCTTCAACGGATTCACGCACGGTGTGTTCCGGGTTCAGCTGGGGTTCCTGCGGCAGGTAGCCGATCTTAATGCCAGGCTGCGGACGGGCTTCACCTTCGATGTCTGTATCGATGCCGGCCATGATGCGCAGCAGGGTGGACTTACCGGCACCGTTGAGACCCAGAACACCGATTTTTGCGCCCGGGAAGAAGCTCAGCGAGATATTTTTAAGAATATGACGTTTCGGCGGGACAACTTTGCCGACACGATGCATGGTATAAACGAATTGAGCCACGTTGGACTTCGCCTCTTTTATCGTGATGAGAATGAATTTCAGCCTCGAAGTGTAGCCTTTTTCACGCCCTAATCCCAGCCAGGAACGTCGGGAGTGTTAAAACGCGCAAGAAAGGTAAAAAAGTGTCCATGACGTGGCGCGTTGTGGGATGCCTGGTTAGCATAAGTTGATGTAACTTTGACGTGGCAAGACGCTGCAACTGACGAAAAACAATGAGGAAGAGCTTGTGGAAAAAGCCAAACGGGTGGTCTGGCGTCTGCTGGCTGCCAGCGTATGCGTAATGGCGGTAAGCCAGGCGGTGCATGCCGATTCACTGGATGAACAACGTAACCGCTATGCCCAGATTAAACAGGCATGGGACAACAAGCAGATGGATACCGTGCAGGCGCTGATGCCGACGCTGAAGGATTATCCGCTGTATCCGTATCTTGAGTATCGTCAGATCACGGACGATCTCATGAATCAACCGACCGTCACCGTGAATAACTTCATTCAGGCGAACCCGACCCTGCCGCCTGCGCGCACCCTGAAGTCCCGGTTTGTGAACGAGCTGGCCCGTCGCGAAGACTGGCGCGGCCTGCTGGCTTTCAGCCCGGATAAACCGGGCGCGACGGAAGCGCAGTGTAATTACTATTATGCGAAATGGGCGACCGGTCAGCAGGAGGAAGCCTGGACCGGCGCGAAAGAGCTGTGGTTGACGGGCAAAAGCCAGCCAAACGCCTGTGACCCGCTGTTCAGCGCCTGGCGCGCCTCGGGCAAGCAGGATCCGCTCTCTTACCTGGAACGTATTCGCCTGGCGATGAAGGCCGGAAACACCCGGCTGGTCACCGTGCTGGCGGGCCAGATGCCCGCAGATTATCAGACCATTGCGTCTGCCGTTATCAGTCTGGCAAACGATCCCAATACCGTGCTGACGTTTGCGCGTACCACCGGCGCGACCGATTTTACCCGCCAGATGGCGGCGGTGGCCTTTGCCAGCGTGGCGCGTGATGATGTGGAAAACGCCCGGCTGATGATCCCGCAGCTGGTGCAGGCCCAGGAGCTTAATGACGATCAAACTCAGGAGCTGCGCGATATTGTGGCATGGCGACTGATGGGGACAGATGTCACCGACGAACAGGCGCGCTGGCGTGACGATGCGGTGATGCGTTCGAACTCTGTCTCGCTGGTGGAGCGTCGCGTGCGCATGGCGCTGGGAACGGGCGATCGTCGTGGCCTCAATACCTGGCTGGCGCGTCTGCCGATGGATGCCAAAGAGAAAGATGAATGGCGTTACTGGCAGGCGGACATGCTGCTGGAACGTGGTCGTGAAGATGAAGCCAAAGAGATCCTCCACTCCCTGATGCAGCAGCGCGGATTCTACCCGATGGCGGCGGCGCAGCGTCTGGGCGAGGAGTACACCCTGAAGATCGACAAAGCGCCAGCCAACGCGAACCCGGCGCTGACGCAGGGGCCGGAAATGGCGCGCGTGCGCGAGCTGATGTACTGGAATCTGGATAATACCGCGCGCAGCGAATGGGCGAATCTGGTCACCAGCCGTACCACCGATGAGAAAGCGCAGCTTGCCCGCTATGCATTTGATAATCGCTGGTGGGATCTGAGCGTGCAGGCGACGATCGCCGGCAAACTGTGGGATCATCTCGAAGAGCGTTTCCCGCTGGCTTATAAGGATCTGTTCGATCGCTACACCAGCGGCAAAGATATTCCGCAAAGCTACGCGATGGCCATTGCCCGTCAGGAGAGCGCCTGGAACCCGAAAGTGCGTTCTCCGGTGGGTGCCAGCGGCCTGATGCAGATTATGCCGGGTACCGCGACGCACACGGTGAAGATGTTTAATATTCCAGGCTACAGCAGCCCGTCCCAGCTGCTGGATCCGGAGACTAACATCAACATCGGTACCAGCTACTTGCAGTACGTCTATCAGCAGTTCGGTAATAACCGTATCTTCGCGTCAGCGGCGTACAACGCCGGGCCTGGCCGCGTGCGGACATGGCTTGGCAACAGCGCAGGGCGCATCGACGCCGTGGCGTTTGTCGAGAGCATTCCGTTCTCGGAAACGCGCGGCTATGTGAAGAATGTGCTGGCTTATGACGCCTACTATCGCTACTTCATGGGGCAGAAAGATACCCTGATGAGCGATGCCGAGTGGCAGAGACGTTACTGATCGGCGCGGGTTGTGTTATGCTGTACTCGCTAATGAGTACAAGAGGCAGCATAACATGACCCAGCATTCCCCGTATTCCTCGGCCATGGCCGAACAGCGTCATCAGGAGTGGCTTCGTTTTGTGGAGTTGCTCCGCCAGTCTTACGACAAAGATCTGCATTTACCGTTGCTACAGCTGATGCTGACGCCCGATGAACGCGAAGCGCTGGGCACGCGGGTACGCATTATTGAGGAACTGCTGCGCGGCGAAATGAGCCAGCGCGAGCTGAAAAACGAGCTGGGCGCGGGCATCGCGACCATCACCCGTGGTTCAAACAGCCTGAAGTCGGCGCCGGTTGAACTGCGTCAGTGGCTGGAAGCGGTATTGCTGAAAAACGCCGGATGACGGCTTCGCCTTATCCGGCCTGCAAACTTAACGATAAATCGCGTTATGGAACGGACTTAACGCCAGAATAACGGCCTGGTGGTAAACGCCTGAACGCGTAAGCTTGCCACCCGTAAAGACGCCAATCGCCCCCTCTTTACGACCAATTTCATCAATGCCGGTGTAGTGCGACATTACCGGCCCCAGCGCCTCACCCGCGCGGACTTTCTCCAGTATGACTTCCGGCAGCGGCAGCGTGGCAGAACGCGCTTCGCCGCGCTGCTCACGGCTTTCGATGACAACCCAGCTGAAGGTCGCCCCTTCGTCGATGCCTGCTTCAATCGCGACCCAGAAGTCAGCGTCTGGCGCGGCGGCTTTTGCATTCGCCACGCGATTTCGTGCGCCAGCGCGTGTTTCCTCGCTGCCAAACGGCTGTTCCGGCACACCGCTCTCGACGCCGACGGCGTCAATATGGCAGGATCCTTCGCCGAAGATCTCTTCAAATGCCCTTAGAATTGCCTGAATTTTGGCAGGATTGGTGGTAGCAGAGACAACATGGTGCATAATTAAGCTCGATTTAAAAAATTCATCGCAGTATAACGGAAAAAAAGCATGTTACAGGTATACCTTGTTCGCCACGGTGAAACGCAGTGGAACGCCGAGCGACGTATTCAAGGCCAGTCAGATAGTCCTCTCACCGACAAAGGTGTGCAGCAAGCATGGCAGGTGGCGGAGCGCGCCAGAACGCTGGGTATCACTCACGTCATCTCCAGTGATTTAGGCCGCACGCAGCAGACGGCACGCATCATCGCCGATGCCTGTGGCTGCGACGTGACCCTCGAACCGCGTCTGCGCGAGCTGGATATGGGCGTGCTGGAAAAACGTCCTATCGATACGCTGACGGAAACCGAAGAAGGCTGGCGCCGCACGCTGGTGAACGGCACTGAAGATGGTCGCATCCCTGAAGGGGAATCCATGCAGGAGCTGAGCGTGCGCATGCATGCCGCGCTGGCCGAGTGCCTGAAACTCCCGGCAGGTAGCCGACCGCTGCTGGTAAGCCACGGTATCGCGCTGGGTTGCCTGGTGAGCACCATTCTGGGACTGCCGGCTTACGCCGAACGCCGTTTGCGTCTGCGCAACTGTTCCATTTCCCGTATCGACTATCAGGAAAGTGCCTGGCTGGCATCGGGGTGGGTAGTTGAGATGGCAGGGGACATTTCGCATCTTGATGCCCCTGCACTGGATGAGTTGCAGCGTTAACGACGTACCGGAATCAGGAATTCCATACGCAGATTGATAGGGCCTTCTTCCGGTTTAGCATCTTGCGCCGGATAGTAGCGCTCAATGTCCTGACCTTTACGGCGATTCAGATTCAGCATCGGCATGCAGGTCCCGTAAACGGTCAGGATGAACTCCTGAACGCCCGATCCTAAACCTTCGTATGAGAACATCACATACTCGCCGCCTTCCACCACGACAGGCTTCGAGCCATGAATGTAACCGTTCGCCATGTCAGGCGTCAGCGCCGTGGTATAGAACACCTCCTGCTCGTCGTCTTTTTCCTGGCTGGGATGCGTTTCGTTCAGGCCATACAGAATCGGCGGGATCGCCGGAGCATGGCTTAAAAATTCGCGCCAGAACTGAACGCGCATCTGATGGCGGAACTCGGAGATCTGCTCCAGGGAACAGGAGTAGCTCTGCGTGGTGCCGACCAGGTGCGTTTCCGGCAGGGTGATAATTTCATATTTTGGCATCGCAAACTCGCCCAGACGCAGCGGCGGGCGCATACCAAAGGAGCTCCAGTCCGGCGAGCGGCGATAAAGCGCTGGCGTTAACGAGAACTGTTTTTTAAACGCGCGGGTGAAGGTTTGCTGTGAATCGAAGCGATATTGCAGGGCAATATCCAGGATTGGTCGCGCGGTCAGGCGCAACGCGACAGCAGACTTTGATAAACGACGTGCGCGAATATAGGCACCGATAGCATGACCGGTGACATCCTTGAACATCCTTTGCAGATGCCACTTGGAATAGCCTGCTTTTGCCGCCACATTATCCAGTGACAAAGGCTGGTCGAGATGACCTTCCAGCCAGGTGAGCAGGTCGCGAATAATTCCAGCCTGATCCATATACTATCCTCATCCTTAAAACTGCCGCAGGTGCCTGTTTACAGGTTAGCGGATAATAGCATTTTTTGACGTTTTAGCATTCAGTGTTTTTTTTGCGCATAAATGCTTTTTGTAGTGATTTATGTGCGGATATATTCTAATCCTGTGATCTTGCTACATTTTTATCTAACCTGTTGAATAATCGCTCAGCGTAATTTTTATGAATGGTAACAATATGAAATACAAGGTTTTAGTCTTTGCAGCACTGGCGCTGATGGCAGGGCGCGTGGCACAGGCGGAGCAAATTGGCTCCGTGGATACTGTGTTTAAAATGTTTGGGCCGGACCACAAAATTGTGGTGGAAGCCTTTGACGATCCGGACGTTAAAAACGTCACCTGCTATGTCAGCCGGGCAAAGACCGGCGGGATTAAAGGCGGCCTGGGGCTGGCTGAAGACACGTCTGACGCGGCCATCTCCTGCCAGCAGGTTGGCCCGGTGGAATTGAGTGACAAAATCAAAAACGGCAAAGCGCAGGGCGACGTCGTATTCCAGAAACGGACCTCGCTGGTGTTCAAAAAGCTACAGGTGGTCCGTTTTTATGACGCGAAGCGTAACACCCTGGCTTATCTGGCTTATTCCGACAAAGTCGTGGACGGCTCACCGAAAAACGCGATAAGCGCGGTACCGATTATGCCGTGGCATTGATAAAAAAAACGGCGCAAATGCGCCGTTTTTTACTGCGTGACGGGAGAATTACTCCTGGAGGTCACCGCAGAAACGATAGCCTTCACCATGGATCGTGGCGATGATTTCCGGCGTATCCGGCGTAGATTCGAAGTGCTTACGAATACGACGGATGGTTACGTCAACGGTACGATCGTGTGGCTTCAACTCACGACCGGTCATTTTCTTCAGCAGTTCTGCACGGGACTGAATCTTGCCCGGGTTCTCGCAGAAGTGCAGCATCGCGCGGAATTCACTGCGCGGCAGTTTGTACTGCTCACCGTTCGGGCTAATCAGCGAACGGCTATTGATATCAAGTTCCCAGCCGTTGAATTTGTAGCTGTCGACGCTACGACGCTCTTCACTTACCGTACCCAGATTCATGGTGCGGGACAGCAGGTTGCGTGCACGAATGGTTAACTCGCGAGGGTTGAACGGCTTGGTGATGTAGTCATCCGCGCCGATTTCCAGACCAAGAATTTTATCAACCTCGTTGTCACGGCCCGTCAGGAACATCAACGCGACGTTCGCCTGTTCACGCAGTTCGCGCGCCAGAAGAAGCCCGTTTTTGCCCGGCAGGTTGATATCCATAATCACCAGGTTGATATCATTTTCAGAAAGGATCTGATGCATCTCTGCGCCATCGGTCGCTTCAAAGACATCGTAGCCTTCTGCTTCGAAAATGCTCTTTAACGTGTTGCGTGTTACCAACTCGTCTTCAACGATAAGAATGTGCGGGGTCTGCATGTTTGCTACCTAAATTGCCAACTAAATCGAAACAGGAAGTACAAAAGTCCCTGACCTGCCTGATGCATGTCGCAAATTAACATGATCGGCTTAACGTGACTAAAGTACGTAATTGCGTTCTTGATGCACTTTCCATCAACGTCAACAACATCATTAGCTTGGTCGTGGGTACTTTCCCTTTGGACCCGACAGTGTCAAAAACGGCTGTCATCCTAACCATTTTAACAGCAACATAACAGGCTAAGTGACACCGGACACCCAATAAAACTACGCTTCGTTGACATATATCAAGTTCAATTGTAGCACGTTAACAGTTTGATGAAATCATCGTAGCTGAATGCTAGCCTTTGTCACAATTTTTCAATAAACCAACTAGTTGCGGACATTGATTGATAAACGGTACGAATCCAATCAGAAAAGAGTATTCATATGGTCATTATCATTACAAAACATAAGGATAATGGACTTCTGTTAACATTCTAACTGATTGTTCAGCCACAAAATAGTTTAGCTTTTTTTAATTGTTATGAAACGCTATTTCGGTGATTTGTGTTGCAAAATTGTAAATTCGTGCTGCGTAATATGTTGAACTGAATCACATTTTTACCTGCTAACTGATTAAAAAGAGAGCGTAAATGCATCTGTCGATTGTGCTGGTGGCACCAGCAAGAGCTGAAAATATTGGCGCTGCGGCGCGTGCCATGAAGACTATGGGTTTTACCGATTTGCGTATTGTGGACAGCACGGCGCATCTGGAGCCTGCTGCGCGCTGGGTTGCGCACGGTTCGGGTGATATTCTCGATAATATAACCACTTACGCTACGCTCGCCGACGCACTCCACGATATTTCGTTTACCGTCGCGACGACCGCGCGCAGCCGGGCGAAGTTTCACTATTACGCCACGCCTGCTGAACTGGTGCCGATGCTGGAAGAGAAAAGCCAGTGGCTGGAGAAAGCCGCGCTGGTGTTTGGGCGAGAAGATTCCGGGCTGACTAACGAAGAGCTGGAGCTGGCTGACGTGCTGACGGGCGCGCCGATGGTGGCGGATTATCCGTCACTCAATCTGGGGCAGGCGGTGATGGTCTATTGCTATCAATTAGCATCCTTAATACAAATTTCTCAGCCACCGGTGACAGTTTCGGATGAAAACCAGCTGGCGGCACTGCGTGTTCGTGCAAATAACCTTCTTGAGCAGTTGGGCGTCGCTGACGATCAGAAAATGGTGGACTGGTTACAGCAGCGCCTGGGGCGTCTTGAGCAGCGCGATACGGCAATGCTGCACCGATTGCTTCATGATATTGAAAAAAAATTAGCCGAGTAAAATAGTGTCATAGGTTTTTATTATGGCCGATCCTGCTGATGTCTGGGGTTGCATCTGGGGTATTCCGATGAAAATAAATCTGCGCGCAGCGGGACGTGAGAATGTCCCGAATTGTGATCGAATTAAAAATTCATTGACTTAAGGGGCTCGATCCTTTAACCCTAAAAGAATAGAGCACAGACAGATAATAATGACAGAGTACACAACATCCATGAAACGCATCAGCATCACCACCATTACTACAACCATCATCATTACCACAGGTAACGATGCGGGCTGACGCGTACAGGAAAAACAGAAAAAAGCCCGCACCTGAACAGTGCGGGCTTTTTTTTCGGCTAAAGGAAATGAGGTAGAACCATGCGAGTGTTGAAGTTCGGCGGTACGTCAGTGGCAAATGCAGAACGTTTTCTGCGTGTTGCCGATATCCTGGAAAGCAACGCCAGGCAGGGGCAGGTTGCCACCGTGCTCTCTGCCCCGGCCAAAATCACGAACCACCTGGTGGCGATGATTGAAAAAACCATCGGTGGTCAGGATGCACTACCGAACATCAGCGACGCCGAGCGTATCTTTGCCGATCTGCTTCAGGGGCTGGCCGACGCCCAGCCTGGTTTCCCGCTGGCGCAGCTGAAAAGCACCGTTGAACTTGAATTTGCCCAGATTAAACACGTTCTTCACGGTATCAGCCTGCTTGGTCAGTGCCCGGACAGCATCAACGCGGCGCTGATTTGCCGGGGTGAAAAACTCTCTATCGCCATCATGGCAGGCGTGCTGGAAGCGCGCGGTCACCACGTGACGGTCATCGATCCGGTTGAAAAACTGCTGGCTGTGGGCCACTACCTTGAATCCACCGTCGACATTGCCGAGTCGACACGTCGTATTGCGGCGAGCAAAATCCCGTCTGACCATATGATCCTGATGGCAGGCTTTACCGCCGGTAACGAGAAGGGCGAACTGGTGGTGCTGGGGCGTAACGGCTCTGACTACTCCGCCGCCGTGCTGGCCGCCTGTTTACGCGCAGACTGTTGTGAGATCTGGACTGACGTCGACGGCGTTTATACCTGCGATCCGCGCCAGGTACCGGACGCCAGGCTGCTGAAGTCGATGTCGTACCAGGAAGCGATGGAGCTTTCCTACTTCGGCGCTAAAGTTCTTCACCCGCGTACCATCTCCCCGATTGCCCAGTTCCAAATCCCTTGCCTGATTAAGAATACCGGTAACCCTCAGGCGCCGGGCACGCTGATTGGCGCCAGCGCGGATGAAGATGACCTGCCGGTGAAAGGCATTTCTAACCTCAATAACATGGCGATGTTCAGCGTCTCCGGCCCGGGGATGAAGGGCATGGTCGGTATGGCGGCACGCGTCTTTGCCGCTATGTCCCGCAACGGGATCTCCGTGGTGCTGATCACGCAGTCTTCTTCCGAATACAGCATCAGCTTCTGCGTTCCGCAGGGTGATTGCCTGCGTGCCCGTCGCGCGCTGGAAGAAGAGTTCTATCTGGAGCTGAAAGAAGAGCTGCTGGAGCCGCTCTCGATTCAGGAGCGTCTGGCGATTATCTCGGTGGTCGGCGACGGCATGCGCACCCTGCGCGGTATCTCCGCCAAATTCTTTGCCGCGCTGGCGCGGGCTAATATCAATATCGTGGCGATTGCCCAGGGCTCATCAGAGCGTTCCATTTCCGTTGTCGTGGATAACGATGACGCCACTACCGGCGTGCGCGTGGTGCATCAGATGCTGTTCAACACCGACCAGGTGATTGAGCTGTTCCTGGTGGGCGTCGGTGGTGTCGGTGGCGCGCTGCTGGAGCAGGTGAAGCGCCAGCAGGAGTGGCTTAAGAAGAAACATATCGATTTGCGCGTTTGCGGCATTGCGAACTCGAAAGCGTTGCTGACTAACGTCCACGGTCTGAATCTGGAAAACTGGCAGGCGGAGCTGGAAGAGGCGAAAGAGCCATTTAACCTGGGCCGCCTGATCCGCCTGGTGAAAGAATATCACCTGCTTAACCCGGTGATCGTTGACTGTACCTCCAGCCAGGCGGTGGCCGATCAGTACGCGGATTTCCTGCGCGAAGGGTTCCACGTGGTGACGCCGAACAAAAAGGCCAACACCTCGTCGATGGATTACTATCATCAGATGCGGCTGGCGGCGAGTAAGTCGCGCCGTAAGTTTCTGTATGACACCAACGTGGGCGCGGGCCTGCCGGTCATCGAGAACCTGCAAAACCTGCTGAACGCGGGCGACGAACTACAGCGTTTCTCCGGCATCCTCTCCGGCTCCCTGTCGTTTATCTTCGGCAAGCTGGACGAAGGGATGAGCTTGTCGGAAGCCACCCGCGCCGCGCGCGAGCTGGGCTACACCGAGCCGGATCCGCGCGACGACCTCTCCGGCATGGACGTGGCGCGTAAGCTGCTGATCCTGGCCCGCGAAACTGGCCGCGAGCTGGAGCTTTCGGATATCGTGATTGAGCCGGTGCTGCCAGCAGAATTTGATGACAGCGGTGACGTCAGCGCCTTTATGGCCAGGTTGCCGCAGCTTGACGACGCCTTTGCCGCACGCGTTGCGAAAGCCCGTGATGAAGGTAAGGTATTGCGCTATGTTGGCAACATTGAAGAAGACGGCGTCTGCCGGGTGAAGATTGCCGAAGCGGATGGCAACGATCCGCTGTACAAGGTGAAAAACGGCGAGAACGCCCTGGCGTTCTACAGCCATTATTATCAGCCACTGCCGCTGGTGCTTCGCGGCTATGGCGCAGGGAATGATGTGACGGCGGCGGGCGTGTTTGCCGATCTGCTGCGTACCCTGTCATGGAAGTTAGGAGTTTAAGATGGTTAAAGTATATGCCCCGGCTTCCAGCGCCAATATGAGCGTCGGATTTGACGTGCTGGGCGCGGCGGTCACGCCGGTGGACGGTTCGCTGCTGGGCGATACGGTTACGGTTGAGGCGGCAGAGCGCTTCAGCCTGAATAACATCGGCCGCTTCGCCAGTAAGCTGCCGTCTGAACCGCGCGAGAATATCGTTTATCAGTGCTGGGAACGCTTCTGTCAGGAGATCGGCAAAAACGTGCCGGTCGCCATGACGCTGGAAAAGAGCATGCCGATTGGTTCGGGGCTGGGCTCGAGCGCCTGCTCGGTGGTCGCCGCGCTGGTGGCGATGAATGAGCATTGCGGCAAGCCGCTGAACAACAGCCGTCTGCTGGCACTGATGGGCGAGCTGGAAGGGCGCATCTCCGGCAGCATTCATTATGATAACGTGGCGCCGTGCTTCCTTGGCGGCATGCAGCTGATGATTGAAGAAAATGGCATCATCAGCCAGCAGGTGCCAGGGTTTGATGAGTGGCTGTGGGTGCTGGCCTATCCGGGCATTAAAGTGTCTACCGCCGAAGCGCGTGCGATCCTGCCAGCGCAGTATCGTCGTCAGGACTGTATCGCCCACGGGCGTCATCTGGCGGGCTTTATTCACGCCTGCTACACCCGTCAGCCGCAGCTGGCGGCGAAACTGATGAAAGACGTCATTGCCGAGCCGTATCGCACGAAGCTGCTGCCGGGCTTTAACGAAGCGCGACAGGCATCCATGGATATCGGCGCACAGGCGTGCGGCATCTCCGGCTCCGGCCCGACGCTGTTCGCCTTATGCGACAAGCCAGACACCGCGCAGCGCGTGGCGGACTGGCTCTCTAAACACTACCTGCAAAATCAGGAAGGCTTTGTTCATATTTGCCGTCTGGACACGGCTGGCGCACGAGTACTGGGATAACGAATGAAACTCTACAACCTTAAAGATCATAACGAGCAGGTCAGCTTCGCGCAGGCGGTAACGCAGGGGCTTGGCAAAAATCAGGGGCTGTTCTTCCCCCACGACCTGCCGGAATTTCAGCTGACCGAAATCGATGAGCTGCTGAAGCAGGACTTTGTCACCCGCAGCACCAAAATTCTGTCTGCCTTTATCGGCGACGAAATCCCGCAGGAGCTGCTCGAAGAACGCGTGCGTGCGGCGTTTGCTTTCCCGGCGCCGGTGAAGCAGGTGGAGCCTGACGTTGGTTGTCTGGAGCTGTTCCACGGTCCGACGCTGGCGTTCAAAGATTTCGGCGGTCGCTTTATGGCGCAGATGCTGACCCACATCAGCGGCGACAAACAGGTGACCATTCTTACCGCGACTTCAGGCGATACCGGAGCGGCGGTGGCCCATGCGTTCTACGGCCTGAAAAACGTCCGCGTGGTGATCCTTTATCCGAAAGGCAAAATCAGCCCGCTTCAGGAAAAACTGTTCTGCACCCTTGGGGGCAACATTGAAACCGTGGCGATCGACGGCGATTTCGATGCCTGTCAGGCGCTGGTGAAGCAGGCCTTCGATGACGAAGATCTGAAGGCGGCGCTGGGGCTGAACTCTGCCAACTCCATCAACATCAGCCGTCTGCTGGCGCAGATCTGCTACTACTTCGAAGCGGTGGCGCAGCTGCCGCAGGACGCGCGCAATCAGCTGGTGGTTTCCGTGCCAAGTGGGAACTTCGGCGACCTGACGGCAGGCCTGCTGGCGAAATCACTCGGCCTGCCGGTGAAGCGCTTTATCGCCGCCACCAACGCCAACGACACCGTGCCGCGTTTCCTGAAGGACGGAAAATGGGCGCCGAACGCGACTCAGGCCACGCTCTCCAATGCGATGGATGTGTCACAGCCTAACAACTGGCCGCGTGTGGAAGAGCTGTTCCGCCGTAAGGTCTGGCGTCTGGGCGATCTGGGTTACGCAGCGGTGACGGACGAAACCACTAAAGCCACCATGCGCGAGCTGAAAGCGGTGGGCTATACCTCTGAGCCGCACGCGGCGATTGCCTATCGTGCCCTGCGCGATCAGCTTCAACCGGGTGAGTATGGCCTGTTCCTCGGCACCGCCCATCCGGCCAAGTTCAAAGAGAGCGTGGAAGCGATCCTGGGGGAAACGCTGCCGCTGCCAAAAGAGCTGGCCGAGCGCGCCGACCTGCCGCTGCTGTCTCATGAGCTGCCCGCAGACTTTGCCGAGCTGCGTAAGCTGATGATGACCCGAGCGTGATTGTGCTGCCCGGTGGCGGCTTCGCCTTACCGGGCCTACAACGGCGAACTCATCGTAGGCCGGGTAAGCGCAGCGCCACCCGGCTTTTTTGTGAAGAAATTAAGGAGAAAAACAGCAGGAAAAAAGCAGAAATTCCCAATAAATGCGGTCACTTAGCGTTTAGGATTGCAGAGAATAACATCCCCCGTTCCCATCACGTACTCTCCTTACATCGGCCCACGTTGGGCAAGAAGAATAAGGAGTCACCTATGTCTACACTGAAACCTGCACTTATCGCGCTTTCACTGATGCTGGTCGCTCCCATGGCGGTGCAGGCAGCTGAGATCACCCTCGTGCCAGCGGTAAAACTGCAAATTGGCGATCGGGATAATAACGGGCACTACTGGGATGGCGGCCGCTGGCGCGACCATGACTGGTGGAAAGCGCACTATGACTGGCGCGATAACCACTGGCGTCCGCACGATGAACATCGCGATCGTGACGATCACCACCGTCATGACGATCGTCGCCCGGGCCCGGACCGGAAGCACCATTAACACAAACCCCGCCAGCTGGCGGGGTTGTCTTTTTATTGCTCGTGACGCTTAAACACCAGCTCGTTTTTTCCTGACGATGCCTCGTCGAAAAAATACCCTTCACTGTTAAAGCCAGTGAGCTGCTCTGGCTTCGTCAGACGGTTTTGAATGATGAAGCGGCTCATCAGACCGCGCGCTTTTTTGGCGTAGAAGCTGATCACTTTAAATTTGCCGTTTTTCTCGTCGAGGAATATCGGCTTGATAATGTCCGCATCCAGCTTCTTAGGCTTCACCGATTTGAAGTACTCATCGGAGGCCAGGTTGATCACCACGTTGTCCCCCTGGGCTTGCAGCGCCGCGTTAAGCTTGTCGGTAATGACATCGCCCCAGAACTGGTACAGATCTTTACCTTTAGCGTTTTCCAGGCGGATACCCATCTCCAGACGATACGGTTGCATCAGATCCAGCGGTCGCAGCACCCCGTACAGGCCGGATAACATGCGCAGATGCAGCTGGGCAAAATCGAAATCGGCTTCGCTAAACGTTTCTGCTTGCAGGCCAGTGTAGACGTCACCTTTGAAGGCCAACAGCGCCTGGCGGGCGTTGGCGGGCGTGAAGTCAGGCTGCCACTCATGAAAACGGGTGGCATTCAGGTCGGCGAGTTTATCGCTGATGCTCATCAGCGAAGCGATTTGCGGAGCCGAAAGCTTACGCGTCTCGTGGATCAGCTGTTGCGAGTAGTCCAGCAATTCCGGCTGGGTATAACGCTCAGTGGCGAGCGGGCTCTGGTAGTCGAGCGTTTTGGCAGGTGAAATCAGAATCAGCATATCCAGTCCTTGCAGGAAATTTAGAGCGACTTTAACAAAAAATCGCCCTGAATTGATCGATAGCTGTTATTGCCGCGGCAAATCATCCCAGGTGCCAGGGGCAATTTGTGACTCGATTTCGGGATAGCGTGAGGCGTCAAAGACGGGCGGTACGCCGAGCTTGCGCTGACGCAGATAATCGCGCGCGATCAGCGCCACAACCGGTGAAAGCAGCAAAATGGCCGTCAGGTTCGTGATGGCCATCAGCGCCATAATGACGTCCGCTATTTGCCAGATCATCGGCATGCTGAGCAGGCAACCTACAAACACCATCGCCAGCACGCCCGCGCGAAGGATGTTGCGGGCCAGACGCGAGTCAACTTTCAGGAAGATAAGGTTGTTTTCGGCATAGATATAGTTCACCGCAATGGAACTAAAGGCAAAAAGTCCCACGACAAGTGCGACAAGGCCCGCGCCCCAGCCGCCGACGAGGGAGACCAGCGCCTGTTGTACCCAATGAATGCCTGCCGTACTACCGGACGGTTGTTCAGCGGCACCGGCCAGCAGCATTATCATCGCGCTGGCGGAGCAGATAACAATGGTGTCTGTGAAGACGCCAATCATCTGTACAATGCCCTGCGCGGCGGGATGTGGGGGCCAGGATGCGGCCGCTGCGGCGGCATTCGGCGTGGAGCCCATTCCCGCTTCGTTGGAGAACATACCCCGCTGAAAACCCGCAGTGAGTGCCTGGCTAAGGGTGTAACCCAGCGCGCCGGAAGCCGCTTCGCGCCAGCCGAACGCGCTTTGGAAAATGGTGACGATGACGTTCGGCACCTCGTCGATATGTATCGCGCATACCATCAGGCTGGTGGACACCCACAGCAGCGCCATCAGCGGAGCCAGCCACTGCATCAGGCGGGCAACCCCTTTGAGCCCGGTCACAATGGTCAGCAGGGTGAGAAGGGCAAGCGCGCCGCCCGTCAGCCACTCCGGACAATTGAAGGCAAAGCGCAGCGCGTGGGCGACGGAATTTGCCTGAACGGTATTGAAAATAAGGCCATAGGCAATCAGCAAAAAGATCGAGAACAGAACGCCCATCCAGCGCATTCCCAGCCCGCGAGCCATATACCAGGCGGGACCGCCGCGAAACTGACCTTTGCCGTCTTTTTCTTTGTAGAGTTGCGCAAGCGAGCATTCAGCAAAGGAGGTGGCCATACCGATAATCGCCGTCACCCACATCCAGAATACCGCGCCCGGACCGCCCGCGCCGATCGCCAGCGCGACACCGGCCAGGTTACCGCTGCCGACGCGCGCGGCCAGGCTGGTACAGAGCGCCTGAAACGAGGTCAGGCCGCCCGGCTGTGGGGTGACGCTGTTTTTCAGACTTCTGCCAAATTTGCGGATATAGCGAAACTGAATCAGACCGCTGCGCCACGTAAACCAGATACCTGCTCCTGAAAGCAGGTATATCATGATCGAACCCCAGAGGACTTCGTTGATAAAGAAAAAGAAATCAGGCACTAACGTCCCTCTTGTTGATGCCAAAGTGAATATGTAAGCGCTACCACTGATTGTGCATGCTGTTACTTAGCAGCCTGTTAATATTCTGAGTTTATCATACTCTGCCTAAGCGCACTGTCTGCGGTTGCGCTGCCTCTCACTCGTGTTATCATCAGGGCAGACCGGTTACATCCCCCTAACAAGTAAACCTGTCATTTTTCCGCTGCTGGCAAGCTGTCGGTAGTGTGAATTATCCAGGGCACGTTAAAAGAGAAACACTATCATGACGGATAAATTGACCTCCCTTCGTCAGTTCACCACTGTCGTCGCTGACACCGGAGATATCGCGGCAATGAAGCTGTACCAGCCGCAGGATGCCACAACCAACCCTTCTCTGATCCTTAACGCCGCGCAGATCCCTGAGTATCGCAAACTGATCGACGAGGCGGTGACCTGGGCAAAAGCACAGAGCAATGACCGCGCGCAGCAGGTTGTGGATGCTACTGACAAACTGGCAGTGAACATCGGTCTGGAAATCCTGAAGCTCGTTCCTGGCCGTATCTCTACCGAAGTTGATGCTCGCCTGTCCTACGACACCGAAGCGTCTATCGCAAAAGCAAAACGCCTGATCAAACTGTACAACGATGCGGGCATCAGCAATGACCGTATCCTGATCAAACTGGCGTCTACCTGGCAGGGCATCCGCGCTGCTGAGCAGCTGGAAAAAGAAGGCATCAACTGTAACCTGACTCTGCTGTTCTCCTTCGCGCAGGCGCGTGCATGTGCCGAAGCTGGCGTATACCTGATTTCTCCGTTCGTGGGCCGTATTCTGGACTGGTACAAAGCCAACACCGACAAGAAAGAGTACGCGGCGTCTGAAGATCCAGGCGTGATTTCAGTGACTGAAATCTACGAATACTACAAACAGCACGGCTATGAGACCGTTGTTATGGGCGCAAGCTTCCGTAACGTCGGCGAAATCATCGAGCTGGCTGGCTGTGACCGCCTGACCATCGCTCCTGCGCTGCTGAAAGAGCTGGCAGAAAGCGAAGGTGCTATCGAGCGTAAACTGTCCTACACCGGCGAAGTGAAAGCACGCCCTGAGCGCATCACCGAGTCCGAGTTCCTGTGGCAGCACAACCAGGATCCAATGGCCGTAGATAAACTGGCGGACGGTATCCGTAAGTTTGCTATCGACCAGGAAAAACTGGAAAAAATGATCGGCGACCTGCTGTAATCATTCTGCGTGACCGGGTTCCCGGTCACGCGTCTTTCCCCCGCCTCTGTCTGAATTTTCTCTCTGCGTGTATCATTCCCTTTAATCAGTACTTTTTGAATGGAATGGATATGAATACCTTACGCATCGGCTTAGTGTCGATTTCTGACCGCGCCTCCAGCGGTGTTTATCAGGATAAAGGCATCCCTGCTCTGGAAGCGTGGCTGGGCAGCGCGCTCACTACCCCGTTTGAGATCCAGACTCGCCTGATCCCGGACGAGCAGCCGATCATCGAGCAAACCCTGTGTGAACTGGTGGATGAGATGAGCTGCCACCTGGTGCTGACGACGGGCGGAACCGGCCCCGCGCGCCGCGATGTAACGCCGGACGCGACGCTGGCTATCGCCGATCGTGAAATGCCGGGCTTCGGTGAGCAGATGCGCCAGATCAGTCTACACTTTGTCCCGACGGCCATTCTTTCCCGTCAGGTCGGGGTGATCCGCAAACAGGCGCTGATCCTGAACCTGCCGGGGCAGCCGAAGTCGATAAAAGAGACGTTGGAAGGGGTAAAAGCCGAGGACGGCAGCGTTATCGTCCACGGTATCTTTGCAAGTGTACCGTATTGTATACAACTGCTTGACGGTCCGTATGTGGAAACTGACGGCAACGTGGTAGCAGCATTTCGCCCTAAAAGCGCTCGCCGCGAAACAATCTCCTGAAATTCTTTAAAATGTGACATTAGCGCCAGCCGCGGTAGCGTGTAAATGGATTTACGATATAGTAATTTTTTATTTACGATTGCTGTAAAAAATAATCCACAACACATGCACAATGGTTCGCTATGTCACATAACACCCGACCTCTGAATCGACAGGACTACAAAACCCTCACGCTCGCTGCCCTGGGCGGCGCGCTGGAGTTTTACGACTTCATCATCTTTGTCTTCTTCGCCGCCGTTGTGGGGGCGCTGTTTTTCCCGGCGGATATTCCGGAATGGCTGCGTCAGGTACAAACCTTCGGCATTTTCGCTGCCGGCTATCTGGCGCGTCCGCTGGGCGGCATTGTCATGGCGCACTTTGGCGATCTGGTTGGGCGCAAGAAGATGTTTACCCTCAGCATCCTGCTTATGGCCGTGCCGACGCTGGCGATTGGGCTTTTGCCTACCTATGAGTCGATGGGCATTATCGCCCCGTTATTGCTGCTGCTGATGCGTATTCTCCAGGGCGCGGCCATCGGCGGGGAAGTGCCGGGCGCCTGGGTGTTTGTCGCTGAGCACGTCCCGGTGCGCCGCGTCGGCATTGCGTGCGGAACGCTGACCGCAGGGCTGACGATCGGGATCCTGCTTGGCTCCGTGGTTGCAACCATCATCAATACCAGCATGACGCAACAGGCCGTTCACGACTGGGGCTGGCGTATACCGTTCCTGCTGGGCGGGGCGTTTGGGCTGGTGGCGATGTACCTGCGACGCTGGTTGCAGGAGACGCCAATATTTCTGGAAATGCAGCAGCGGAAGGCGCTGGCGCAAGAACTGCCGGTGAAAACCGTAGTAGTGCGGCATAAAAAAGCGGTAGTGGTGTCGATGCTTCTGACCTGGCTGCTGTCTGCGGGGATCGTGGTGGTCATTTTGATGTCGCCGGTCTGGCTGCAAAAACAGTACGGTTTTGCGCCTGCCGTGACGTTACAGGCGAACAGTATCGCGACAATTATGCTCTGCTTTGGCTGTCTGGCCGCCGGGCTGGCGGCGGATCGTTTTGGCGCAAGCGCGACCTTTATTGTCGGCAGTCTGCTTCTGGCTGCGTCGAGTTGGGCATTTTATCATCTTGCGGGCACCCATCCTGAACAGCTGTTCCTGCTGTACGGTGTCGTCGGGCTGTGCGTGGGCGTCGTTGGCGCCGTACCGTACGTAATGGTCCGCGCCTTCCCGCCGGAGGTACGCTTCACTGGGATCTCTTTCTCTTATAATGTCTCGTATGCCATTTTCGGTGGGCTGACCCCGATTGTGGTGACGGTGTTGATGGGGGTGTCACTCCTTGCACCTGCGTGGTACGTGCTGGCGTTATCGCTGATGGGACTGGTTTTGGGGGTGTGGCTTCGCCAGTCAGAGGGACGTCGTACCCGCGACGCGGGCACGACAGAGGGATCAGTGTTTTTCACCAATCGGTAGAATGGTGCGGTCGAACTGCTCGTTCAGCACTTCACCCATGGCCAGGTAGATTGCGCTTGCGCCGCAAACCAGACCTACCCAGCCGGCAACGTGAACGATGCCTTCGTTATCCGCCAGGTGACCGATGGCCAGCAGAGCGAACAGTACGGTCAGGCTCAGGAAGACGAATTGCAGTGCGCGGTTCGCCTTAAGGGTACCGAAGAACATGAACAGGGTGAACACGCCCCACAGTCCCAGGTACACGCCCAGGAAATGGGCGTTTGCCGCCTCTGCCAGGCCCATTTTAGGCATCAGCAGAATTGCGACCAGAGTCAGCCAGAAGGAACCGTAAGAGGTAAAGGCGGTTAAGCCGAAGGTGTTGCCTTTCTTATATTCCAGCAGGCCCGCAAAGATCTGTGCGATACCGCCGTAAAAAATGCCCATCGCCAGGATAATGCCGTCCATCGGGAACATCCCGATATTGTGCAGGTTCAGCAGAATGGTGGTCATGCCAAAACCCATCAGGCCCAGCGGAGCCGGATTAGCCAACTTAGTGTTGCCCATAAGTCCTCAAAAAAATCATCATTAATATGGTGAAATGGTTAAACCCGCGCCAGTTCTACCTGACGGGGCGCGGCATCATAATGGGCGGCATCGACGCCGTCTATGATCTCACCGGGGTGAAATTAAAAAATTTTTTATCCTTCCCCCTTGATGGATGCCGTTGTGACCCCATCTTGTAAGCAACCGCAGTGTGTGGACCTGAAAAAAATCAAATCTGGGCAGTTGAAAAAGCACGTTCTGCCCTTATTACAGGTACACAACCACATGTTGACTGAATTTTTAGTGGAGACGTTTAGATGGGTAAAATTATTGGTATCGACCTGGGTACTACCAACTCTTGTGTAGCGATTATGGATGGCACTACTGCACGTGTGCTGGAGAACGCCGAGGGCGATCGCACCACGCCTTCTATCATTGCTTATACCCAGGATGGTGAAACTCTGGTTGGTCAGCCGGCTAAACGTCAGGCCGTGACAAACCCGCAAAATACCCTGTTTGCGATCAAACGCCTGATTGGCCGCCGCTTCCAGGACGAAGAAGTTCAGCGTGACGTTTCCATCATGCCTTACAAAATCATCGCAGCCGATAACGGCGATGCATGGCTTGATGTGAAAGGCACCAAAACGGCACCTCCGCAGATCTCTGCTGAAGTGCTGAAGAAAATGAAGAAAACCGCGGAAGATTACCTGGGTGAACCGGTAACTGAAGCTGTTATCACCGTACCTGCTTACTTCAACGATGCTCAGCGTCAGGCAACCAAAGATGCTGGCCGTATCGCAGGTCTGGAAGTAAAACGTATCATCAACGAACCAACCGCAGCAGCACTGGCTTACGGTCTGGATAAAGAAGTTGGCAACCGTACTATCGCGGTTTACGACTTGGGTGGTGGTACCTTCGATATCTCTATTATCGAAATCGACGACGTTGACGGCGAAAAAACCTTCGAAGTTCTGGCAACCAATGGTGATACCCACCTGGGTGGTGAAGACTTCGATACCCGTCTGATCAACTACCTCGTTGACGAGTTCAAGAAAGATCAGGGCATTGACCTGCGTAACGACCCGCTGGCCATGCAGCGACTGAAAGAAGCCGCTGAGAAAGCGAAGATCGAGCTGTCTTCCGCTCAGCAGACCGACGTGAACCTGCCGTACATCACCGCAGACGCGACCGGTCCAAAACACATGAACATCAAAGTGACCCGTGCGAAACTGGAAAGCCTGGTAGAAGACCTGGTGAACCGTTCTATCGAGCCACTGAAAGTTGCATTGCAGGACGCTGGCCTGTCCGTGTCTGACATTCAGGACGTTATCCTGGTAGGGGGTCAGACCCGTATGCCAATGGTTCAGAAGAAAGTGGCTGAGTTCTTTGGTAAAGAGCCACGTAAAGACGTGAACCCGGACGAAGCGGTTGCTATCGGTGCTGCGGTTCAGGGTGGTGTTCTGACGGGTGAAGTAAAAGACGTACTGCTGCTGGACGTTACCCCGCTGTCTCTGGGTATCGAAACCATGGGTGGGGTGATGACTCCGCTCATCAACAAAAACACCACTATCCCGACGAAACACAGCCAGGTGTTCTCTACCGCTGAAGACAACCAGTCTGCGGTAACCATCCATGTGATTCAGGGTGAGCGTAAGCGCGCGGCGGATAACAAATCTCTGGGTCAGTTCAACCTGGACGGTATTAACCCGGCACCACGCGGCATGCCACAGATCGAAGTCACCTTCGACATCGATGCTGACGGTATCCTGCACGTGTCTGCGAAAGACAAAAACAGCGGTAAAGAGCAGAAGATTACCATCAAGGCATCTTCTGGCCTGAACGAAGCGGAAATCGAAAAAATGGTTCGTGATGCCGAAGCTAACGCGGAATCCGACCGTAAGTTCGAAGAGCTGGTTCAGACCCGTAACCAGGGTGACCATCTGCTGCACAGCACCCGTAAGCAGGTTGAAGAAGCGGGCGATAAACTGCCAGCGGAAGACAAAACTGCGATCGAAACTGCACTGAGCGCGCTGGAAACGTCTCTGAAAGGCGAAGACAAAGCGGACATCGAAGCGAAGATGCAGGAGCTGGCACAGGTTTCTCAGAAGCTGATGGAAATCGCTCAGCAGCAGCACGCACAGCAGCAGGCGGGCGCTGATGCTTCCCAGAACAACGCGAAAGACGACGATGTTGTCGACGCTGAGTTCGAAGAAGTGAAAGACAAAAAATAATCGCCCTGATGCAGGGTAAGTAATCGGCACGGGCGTAGGAGAATTCTCCACGCCCGTGCTCGCATGTTAAGGGGCTTAAAAAAACCAATGGCAAAGCAAGACTATTACGAGATTTTAGGCGTTCCGAAAACTGCGGAAGAGCGTGAAATCAAAAAGGCGTATAAGCGCCTGGCCATGAAATTCCACCCTGACCGTAATCAGGGTGACAAAGAGGCTGAAGCCAAATTTAAAGAGATTAAAGAAGCCTACGAAGTCCTGACCGATGCACAAAAACGTGCGGCCTATGACCAGTATGGTCACGCGGCCTTTGAACAGGGCGGCATGGGCGGCGGTGGATTTGGTGGCGGCGGCTTCGGCGGCGGCGCTGATTTCAGCGATATCTTTGGTGATGTATTTGGCGATATCTTCGGCGGCGGGCGTGGTCGTCAGCGCGCGGCGCGCGGCGCAGACCTGCGCTACAACATGGAGCTGACGCTTGAAGAAGCGGTTCGCGGCGTCACCAAAGAGATCCGTATTCCGACGCTGGAAGAGTGTGACGTTTGCCACGGCAGCGGCGCGAAAGCGGGGACTCAGCCACAGACCTGCCCAACCTGTCACGGTTCCGGTCAGGTGCAGATGCGCCAGGGCTTCTTCGCGGTGCAGCAGGCCTGTCCGCACTGTCATGGTCGCGGTACGCTGATTAAAGATCCGTGCACCAAATGCCACGGTCACGGTCGCGTGGAGAAAACCAAAACGCTGTCCGTTAAGATCCCGGCAGGGGTGGATACGGGCGACCGCATCCGTCTGGCAGGTGAGGGTGAAGCCGGCGAGCACGGCGCACCGGCAGGCGATCTGTACGTTCAGGTTCAGGTGAAGCAGCACGCCATCTTCGAGCGTGAAGGTAACAACCTGTACTGTGAAGTGCCGATCAACTTTGCGATGGCGGCGCTGGGTGGCGAAATCGAAGTGCCGACGCTGGACGGTCGCGTTAACCTGAAAATCCCTGGCGAAACCCAGACCGGGAAGCTGTTCCGCATGCGCGGCAAAGGCGTTAAATCCGTTCGCGGTGGCGCGCAGGGTGACCTGTTATGCCGCGTGGTCGTGGAAACGCCGGTCGGCCTGAACGACAAGCAGAAACAGCTGCTGAAAGAGCTTCAGGAGAGTTTTGGTGGCCCGACGGGCGAGAAAAACAGTCCGCGCTCCAAAAGCTTCTTCGATGGCGTCAAAAAATTCTTCGACGATTTAACCCGCTAACCCGCCAGCTGGTTACTATCCTTTAAAGCCCGGAAGCGATTCCGGGCTTTTTGTTTATAGCGTTATTCCTCGGTTAAACTGAATATATACCCAATATTAATCTGTTTTTACCGATCTGTTTGCGCTGATATTATGGTTTTACCGAGGTATTGTTGTAAAAGAGAGTTTAAACGTGAAATTACTACACCGTTTCTTTAGCAGTGAGGCATCCGGCGGCGTCATCCTGATTATTGCTGCTGCGGCCGCTATGCTGCTCGCCAATATGGGCATGACGCGCGATCTCTATCACGCATTTCTGGAAACGCCCGTCGAGCTGAAAGTCGGGGCGCTGGAAATTAACAAGAACATGCTGCTGTGGATCAACGATGCGCTGATGGCGGTGTTCTTCCTGCTGGTGGGT
Organism: Enterobacter cloacae complex sp. S1; assembly: GCF_014930525.1. Lineage (NCBI taxonomy): Bacteria > Pseudomonadati > Pseudomonadota > Gammaproteobacteria > Enterobacterales > Enterobacteriaceae > Enterobacter > Enterobacter cloacae complex sp. S1. The sequence goes on along the minus strand of NZ_JADBRE010000001.1, from coordinate 129,059 downwards.
CTGGAGGTTAAACGTGAGCTGGTGATCGGTTCGCTTGCCAGCCGTCAGCGCGCGGCGTTTCCGGTGATCGCGGCGATTGGCGGGATGATCGTTCCGGCGTTGCTCTTTCTCGTGTTTGCGTGGCAGGATCCGGTTGCGCGTGACGGCTGGGCGATCCCGGCCGCAACGGATATCGCGTTTGCGCTCGGGGTCTTAGCCTTGCTCGGTAGCCGCGTCCCGGTAGCACTGAAAATTTTCCTGATGGCGCTGGCGATTATCGATGATCTGGGCGCTATCGTGATTATCGCGCTGTTCTACACCAGCGATCTGTCGGTTCTGTCGCTGAGCGTGGCGGCCGTGGCTATTGTGGTGCTGGCCTTGCTGAACGTCTTCAACGTCCGACGTACGGGTATTTATATTCTGGTGGGCATGGTGCTGTGGACGGCGGTGCTGAAGTCTGGCGTGCATGCCACGCTGGCGGGCGTCATCGTTGGCTTCTTTATTCCGCTGAAGGAGCAGGACGGCAAATCGCCTGCCAGACAGCTGGAGCATGTGCTTCATCCGTGGGTGGGTTTTATGATCCTGCCGCTGTTTGCGTTTGCCAACGCGGGAGTTTCCCTGGCCGGGGTTACCCTGGACGGACTCACCTCCGTGCTGCCGCTGGGTATCATCGCCGGTCTGTTTATCGGTAAGCCGCTGGGTATCAGCCTGTTCTGCTGGCTGGCGCTGAAGCTGAAGCTGGCGTCATTGCCAAACGGGACCACCTTTAGCCAGATTATGGCCGTCGGCGTGCTGTGCGGTATTGGATTCACCATGTCGATCTTTATCTCGACGCTGGCGTTTGGCGCAAACGCGCCTGAGCTTATCGTCTGGGCAAAACTCGGCATTCTCATCGGGTCATTACTGGCCGCAGCCATTGGTTATACCTTGTTGAAGGTGAAATTGTCCGGACAGGCTGTCCAGGCATAACGGAAAACCGGGAGGAGGGGGCTCCTTCTCCCGATACACACTCAGGGAGAGAACACGCGATGTCTCATTTGAATTACAACCATCTTTATTACTTCTGGCACGTTTATAAACAGGGCTCGGTCGTGGGGGCGGCAGAAGCGCTTTACCTGACGCCACAAACCATTACCGGGCAAATCAAAGCCCTGGAAGAGCGGTTACAGGGCAAGTTGTTCAAGCGCAAGGGCCGTGGGATTGAGCCCAGTGAGCTGGGCGAGCTGGTGTTCCGCTATGCGGATAAAATGTTCACCCTGAGCCAGGAGATGCTGGATATCGTCAACTACCGCAAAGAGTCTAACCTGCTTTTTGACGTGGGGGTGGCGGATGCGCTGTCCAAACGGCTGGTGAGTGGCGTGCTGGATGCGGCGGTGGTGGAAGATGAACAGATCCATTTACGCTGCTTTGAATCCACTCACGAGATGCTGCTGGAACAGCTGAGCCAGCATAAGCTGGATATGATTATTTCGGATTGCCCTATCGATTCCACGCAGCAGGAAGGCTTGTTCTCGGTGAAAATTGGCGAATGCGGCGTCAGTTTCTGGTGCATCAATCCGCCACCGGAAAAACCGTTTCCGGCCTGCCTGGAAGAGCGCCGCTTGCTGGTGCCGGGTCGGCGGTCCATGCTCGGACGTAAGCTGCTGAACTGGTTTAACTCGCAGGGGCTGAACGTAGAAATTCTCGGTGAGTTCGACGATGCGGCGCTGATGAAAGCCTTTGGCGAAGCGCATAACGCTATCTTCGTTGCTCCGACGCTGTACGCGCACGATCTCTATTCAGACGACAAAATTACCGAGATCGGCAGGGTGGATAACGTGATGGAAGAGTATCACGCCATATTCGCCGAAAGGATGATTCAGCACCCGGCGGTGCAGCGAATCTGCAATCGCGACTATTCGGCGCTTTTTACGCCGCCGGCAATCTGAAGACATAAAAAAACCCGCGTTAAGCGGGTTCTTTCAAACAAGCAACAACAAGTGGCGATTAAGCCAGTTTGTTGATCTGCGCGGTCAGGTTTGCTTTATGACGCGCTGCTTTGTTTTTGTGGATCAGACCTTTAGCAGCCTGACGATCCACGATTGGTTGCATTTCGTTAAATGCGTTCTGCGCTGCAGCTTTGTCGCCAGCTTCGATAGCTGCGTATACTTTCTTGATGAAAGTACGCATCATAGAGCGACGGCTTGCATTGTGCTTACGAGCCTTTTCAGACTGAACGGCACGTTTCTTAGCTGATTTGATATTAGCCAAGGTCCAACTCCCAAATATGATCTATGTGGACAATTCAAAGGCCGAGGAATATGCCCTCTATACCTTCTTTTGTCAATGGATTTGTGCAAATAAGCGCCGTTAATGTGGCGACGCTACGTTACGTAGTGATGGCGCAGGATTCTACCAGCTTGTCGTTCGTGAATACAGCTTTTCGGCGTAAAAATCGCAGTTCGCGGACAGATTTTTTTGCTGTGAAAGGTCAGCGTGATGAAATCATACGGCTTTCTGTTTAGCGTGAACAATCGCCGGTTAACCTTAACCGCTGTACAAGGTATACTTTGGCGATTTTCACTGTTTTGAGCCAGTCATGAAGCTGATACGCGGCATACATAATCTCAGTCAAGCCCCGCACGGGTGCGTGCTGACCATTGGTAATTTTGACGGCGTGCATCGTGGGCATCAGGCGCTGTTGCAGGGATTGCGTAAAGAAGGCGAGGCGCGAGGCCTGCCCGTCGTGGTGATGATTTTCGAGCCTCAGCCGCTGGAGCTGTTTGCAGGCGAGAAATCCCCCGCGCGGCTGACGCGTCTGCGCGAGAAGTTACGCTACCTGGCGGAGTCAGGGGTGGACTACGTCCTGTGCGTACGGTTCGACCGTCGGTTTGCCGCGCTGACCGCACAAAATTTTGTCAGCGACCTGTTGGTCAGGCAGCTTGGCGTGCAGTTTCTCGCCGTGGGCGATGATTTCCGCTTTGGCGCTGGTCGTCAGGGCGATTTCTTGTTATTACAGAAGGCTGGCCTGGAGTACGGGTTTGACGTCACCAGCACGATGACCTTCTGTGAGGGCGGCGTGCGCGTAAGCAGCACGGCGGTACGTCAGGCGCTGGCGAACGATGAACTGGACAAGGCAGAAACGCTGCTGGGTCACCCGTTCACAATTTCAGGTCGCGTGGTCCATGGCGATGCGCTGGGCCGCACGATAGGTTTCCCGACGGCGAATATACCGCTGCGTCGTCAGGTCTCCCCGGTTAAAGGGGTCTATGCGGTGGAAGTGGCAGGGCTGGGCGAGAAGCCTTTCTACGGCGTCGCCAACATTGGCACACGTCCAACGGTTGCCGGTGTGCGTCAACAGTTAGAAGTACACCTGCTGGACGTTGTAATGGACCTGTATGGTCGCCATATAGATGTGATACTGCGTAAAAAAATACGCAATGAACAGCGATTCGCTTCGCTGGATGAACTTAAGGCGCAAATCGCGCGAGATGAATTAACGGCCCGCGAGTTTTTTGGGCTTTGAACCCGGCTTAAATGCCTACGTGATAAATACGGAACCGAGAATCTGATGAGTGACTATAAATCAACCCTGAATTTGCCGGAAACAGGGTTCCCGATGCGCGGCGATCTCGCCAAGCGCGAACCGGGAATGCTGGCGCGTTGGACCGATGATGACCTGTACGGCATCATTCGTGCAGCCAAAAAAGGCAAAAAAACCTTCATTCTGCATGATGGCCCTCCATATGCGAATGGCAGCATTCATATTGGTCACTCGGTTAACAAGATTCTGAAAGACATTATCGTGAAGTCCAAAGGCCTCACGGGATATGACTCGCCTTACGTTCCGGGCTGGGACTGCCATGGTCTGCCAATCGAGCTGAAAGTTGAGCAAGAATACGGTAAGCCGGGTGAGAAGTTCACCGCCGCCGAGTTCCGTGCGAAGTGCCGCGAATACGCCGCTACGCAGGTTGACGGTCAGCGCGCTGACTTCATCCGTCTGGGCGTATTGGGCGACTGGTCGCACCCGTACCTGACCATGGACTTCAAAACCGAAGCCAACATCATCCGTGCGCTGGGTAAAATCATCGGCAACGGTCACCTGCACAAAGGCGCGAAGCCGGTGCACTGGTGCGTCGACTGCCGCTCTGCGCTGGCAGAAGCGGAAGTGGAGTATTACGACAAAACCTCGCCTTCTATCGACGTGGCCTTCGAAGCGGTCGATCAGGATGCGATCAAAGCTAAATTTGGTCTGCCTGGCGTAAGCGGCCCGATCTCTCTGGTGATCTGGACCACCACCCCGTGGACGCTGCCTGCTAACCGCGCGATCTCCCTCTCTGGCGAGTTTGAGTATGCGCTGGTGCAGATTGATGGCCGTGCGGTTATCCTGGCGAAAGACCTGGTCGAAAGCGTGCTGAAACGCGCGAACATCACCGATTACACCGTGCTGGGCACCGTAAAAGGTGACGCGCTGGAACTGATGCGCTTCAAACACCCGTTCCTGGACTTCGACGTTCCGGCGATCCTGGGCGACCACGTCACGCTGGACGCGGGTACCGGTGCGGTGCATACCGCCGGTGGCCACGGTCCTGACGACTACAACATCAGCCTGAAATATGGTCTGGAAATCGCTAACCCGGTTGGTCCGGACGGCTCTTACCTGCCAGGCACGTACCCGGCGCTGGACGGCATCAACGTCTTTAAAGCTAACGACATCATCGTTGACATGCTGCGCACCAGCGGCGCGCTGCTGCACGTTGAGAAAATGCAGCACAGCTATCCGTGCTGCTGGCGTCACAAGACCCCGATCATCTTCCGTGCAACCCCGCAGTGGTTTATCAGCATGGACCAGAAAGGCCTGCGCGCGCAGTCTCTGAAAGAGATCAAAGGCGTGCAGTGGATCCCTGACTGGGGCCAGGCGCGAATCGAATCCATGGTGGCTAACCGTCCTGACTGGTGTATCTCCCGTCAGCGCACCTGGGGCGTGCCGATGTCTCTGTTCGTACATAAAGAGACGCAGGAGCTGCACCCGAACACGCTGGAACTTATGGAAGAAGTGGCGAAGCGCGTCGAAGTTGACGGCATTCAGGCGTGGTGGGATCTCGACGCCCGCGACATCCTGGGCGCTGACGCAGACAGCTACGAGAAAGTGCCGGATACCCTGGACGTGTGGTTCGACTCCGGGTCTACCCACTCCTCCGTGGTTGACGTGCGTCCGGAGTTTGCTGGTCACGCTGCCGATATGTATCTGGAAGGGTCTGACCAACACCGCGGCTGGTTCATGTCATCGCTGATGATCTCCACCGCCATGAAGGGTAAAGCACCTTACCGCCAGGTATTGACCCACGGCTTCACCGTGGATGGTCAGGGCCGTAAGATGTCCAAATCTATCGGTAACACCGTTTCTCCGCAGGACGTGATGAACAAACTGGGCGCGGACATTCTGCGTCTGTGGGTGGCCTCTACCGACTACACCGGCGAAATGGCGGTCTCTGATGAGATCCTGAAACGTGCTGCTGACAGCTATCGTCGTATTCGTAACACCGCGCGCTTCCTGCTGGCGAACCTGAACGGGTTCGATCCGGTGAAAGACATGGTGAAGCCGGAAGAGATGGTTGTGCTCGATCGCTGGGCGGTAGGCTGCGCGAAAGCGGCGCAGGAAGATATTCTTAAAGCCTATGAGTCTTACGACTTCCACGAAGTGGTGCAGCGCCTGATGCGCTTCTGCTCCATCGAGATGGGCTCGTTCTACCTCGACATCATCAAAGACCGCCAGTACACCGCGAAAGCGGACAGCGTGGCGCGTCGTAGCTGCCAGACTGCGCTGTTCCACATCGCAGAGGCGCTGGTACGCTGGATGGCGCCGATCATGTCCTTCACCGCGGATGAAATCTGGGGTTACCTGCCGGGCGAACGCGAGAAGTATGTCTTCACCGGCGAGTGGTACGAAGGTCTGTTCGACCTCTCCAGCACTGAAGCAATGAACGATGCCTACTGGGACGAGCTGCTGAAAGTGCGTGGCGAAGTGAATAAGGTTATCGAGCAGGCGCGCGCTGACAAGAAAGTCGGTGGTTCGCTGGAAGCGATCGTGACCCTGTACGCCGAACCGGAGCTGGCGGCCAAACTGACCGCGCTGGGCGATGAATTACGATTTGTCCTGTTGACCTCCGGTGCGAAAGTTGCGGATTATGCCGAAGCTACTGCTGATGCTCAGCAGAGTGAACTGCTCAAAGGACTGAAGGTCGCACTGAGCAAAGCCGACGGTGAAAAATGCCCGCGTTGCTGGCATTACACCACTGATGTCGGTCAGGTGGCGGAACACGCAGACATCTGCGGACGCTGTGTAAGCAACGTCGCCGGTGACGGCGAAAAACGTAAGTTTGCCTGATGAGTAAAACTCTCTGTTCAACAGGACTGCGCTGGCTGTGGCTGGTGGTGGTGGTGCTGATTATTGATTTGGGCAGCAAGTTCCTGATCCTCCAGAATTTCGCTCTGGGGGATACGGTCCCGCTGTTTCCGTCGCTTAACCTGCACTATGCCCGCAACTATGGTGCGGCGTTTAGTTTCCTTGCCGACAGCGGTGGCTGGCAGCGCTGGTTCTTCGCGGGTATCGCTATCGGTATCTGCGTCGTGCTGGCGGTGCTGATGTACCGCTCAAAGGCCACGCAAAAGCTGAATAACATCGCCTACGCGCTGATCATTGGCGGCGCGCTGGGTAACCTGTTTGACCGCCTGTGGCACGGCTTTGTGGTCGATATGATCGATTTCTACGTCGGCGACTGGCACTTCGCGACCTTTAACCTCGCCGATAGCGCAATATGCGTTGGTGCGGCGTTAATCGTGCTGGAAGGCTTCTTGCCTAAACCGGCCGCGAAAGAGCAGGCGTAACAAAACCAGCCGGGTGACGCGTAGCGATCCCGGCCTACAGAATTTGTGGCCCCCGTAGGCCCGGTAAGCGTAGCGCCACCGGGCAACAGGTGACCCAAAACAAGCGAGCAATTTGCATGTCTAAATCCGTACAGAGCAACAGCGCGGTTCTCGTTCACTTCACGCTGAAGCTGGATGACGGCTCCACGGCCGAATCCACCCGCAACAATGGCAAACCGGCGCTGTTTCGTCTGGGTGACACCTCCCTGTCTGAAGGCCTTGAGCAGCAGCTTCTGGGTCTGAAAGAGGGCGAGAAAAAAGCGTTTTCGCTGGAGCCGGATGCGGCATTCGGTGTGCCAAGCCCGGACCTGATCCAGTATTTCTCGCGTCGTGAGTTCATGGACGCGGGTGAACCAGAAATCGGGGCGATTATGCTCTTTACCGCTATGGACGGCAGCGAAATGCCTGGCGTGATCCGCGAAATCAACGGGGACTCCATTACCGTTGATTTCAACCATCCGCTTGCCGGGCGTACCGTTCATTTTGATGTAGAAGTGCTGGAGATCGATCCGGCACTGGAGGCCTGAAATGCAGATCCTGTTGGCTAACCCGCGCGGTTTCTGCGCCGGTGTAGACCGCGCTATCAGCATTGTTGAAAACGCGCTGGAGATTTACGGCGCGCCGATTTACGTGCGTCACGAAGTGGTGCACAACCGCTACGTGGTCGACAGCCTGCGCGAGCGCGGTGCGATTTTTATCGAGCAGATCAGCGAAGTGCCGGACGGCGCAATCCTCATCTTCTCCGCGCACGGCGTCTCTCAGGCGGTACGCAACGAGGCGAAAAGCCGCGATCTGACCGTATTCGATGCCACCTGTCCGTTAGTGACAAAAGTGCATATGGAAGTGGCGCGCGCCAGCCGTCGTGGTGAAGAGTCAATTCTGATTGGTCACGCCGGTCACCCGGAAGTTGAAGGCACCATGGGCCAGTACAGCAACCCGGAAGGGGGCATGTACCTGGTCGAATCGCCGGAAGACGTCTTTACGCTGGATGTGAAAAACGAAGCCCGTCTGTCGTTTATGACCCAGACGACGCTTTCCGTAGACGACACCTCAGACGTGATTGACGCCCTGCGCCAGCGCTTCCCGAAAATCGTCGGGCCGCGCAAAGATGATATCTGCTATGCAACCACCAACCGTCAGGAAGCCGTACGCGCGCTGGCTGAACAGGCGGATGTGGTGCTGGTGGTCGGCTCGAAAAACTCCTCTAACTCCAACCGTCTGGCCGAACTGGCGCAGCGTATGGGGAAAGCAGCTTTTCTGATCGACGACGCAACGGACATTCAGGAAGCGTGGGTGAAAAACGCGGCCTGCGTCGGTGTTACCGCAGGCGCTTCAGCGCCGGATATCCTGGTGCAAAACGTCATTGCCCGCCTGCAAGAGCTGGGCGGTGGCGAAGCGGTGCCGCTGGAAGGCCGTGAAGAGAACATTGTCTTCGAAGTGCCGAAAGAGCTGCGAATCGACGCCCGCGAAGTGGAATAATGTCCTCTCAATCTTCAAAATGCCGGTGGCGAAAGCCTCCGGCATTTTTGTTTCTGGTTAACTGTGATTCACCATCAATATTGACGCTTTTATCACTAGGTTAATCGTTTAATCTGCCATCATGATATTGCTGTTCTCCTCGGGCCGGAGAGCGATATGAATTCAGACATCTTTTTGCCACCTCAGTTGACGTGGGCTACCGGCGCGCTAGCCGGCGGGCCGCTTATCCGCAAAACGACTCGTCTTGCGGATCTTCCTGGGATCTTCGCAGACGGCGAGGCGTGGAAGTGCGGCAATCCTCAAAAAAGTGTGTATGACGTAGACGTACTGGGCTCGCCCGTAGGGGAAGGGGCACTCTTCGTTGGGGTAACTCACCTGCGTGCGGGTAACGTGGGCGATGAGTTCTTTATGACTCGCGGTCATTTTCATCAGCGCCGCGAACAGGGCGAGGTCTATTTTGGCCTGCGCGGATGTGGCTTGTTGCTGCTGCAAACGGAGGCGGGCGACGCGCGGCTTGAGCAGGTGACGGCTGGCTCCGTGCATATTATTCCTCCTTTTACAGCGCATCGTTTGATTAACACTGGCAACGAGACGCTATCCTCCCTTGCCGTCTGGCCGAGCATTGCGGGACACGACTATGCGGCGCTGGCAGAGGGCTTCACCCTGCGGATCTTTGCCTCCGGGGAAGGTTACGAGGTGCGCCATGGCTAACTATGGCCTTGATATGACCATCAACCGTCAGCCGCTCGGTTTTTGCTACGGAGAGGATGTTACCGGGCCGATGCCGGAGATCAGAACGCTGGATCAGATCCGCCCGTCGCTGCGCAATCCGGACTGCGAAGGGCCTGAACAGGTATATGCCATCGCGATGGACGTGGCGCGTCTGGCGGACAGGCCGGAGCTCGAAAAACGCATGCTGCTTTTTGGTGTGGTCACCTACGCGGCAGGCACGCTTGGCGATGAGCCGGTCCGCAGCCAGGGACATGTTCACCGTATTAGCCAGCACAGCGGATGGTCGCCCCCTGAGCTGTACGAAATCTGGCAGGGTAAAGCGATTATCTACATGCAGGAGTATGTGGACGACGATCCGGGACGTTGTTTTGCGGTACTCGCGGGGCCGGGTGAAAAGGTACTGGTCCCTCCCGGATGGGGCCATGCGACGATTTCGGCCTCGCCCAATGAGCCGCTGACGTTTGGTGCGTGGTGCGATCGGGAATATGGCTTTGAGTATGAGGCCGTTCGTGCGCGAAAAGGTCTGGCCTGGTATCCCTTAGTTCAGGGTAATCATATTGTCTGGCAGCATAACAGTCACTACAGACCAGGGCGCTTGCAGATGATTACGCCGAGAAGTTATCCGGAATTTGGCATTACTGATGCGCCTGTTTATCAGCAGTTTATTGATGACCCCGCACGGTTCCAGTTTATTTCGCGTCCGGATAAAGTCGCAGAACTGTGGAATAACTTCCATCCATAAAGAAGCCGGGGCATTGCCCCGGTTTTCTTATCCTGCAAACAAACCGGACGCCACGCCAAGCGCTGCCAGTATAAGCAGCAATATCATGGCTTTTACCGGCGACACGCCGCGTTTTGCCATCAGATACCAGGTCCCCAGCACCACCGCCAGCGGAAGCAGCTGCGGGAAAATACCGTCCAGCATCTGCTGAACGTGAATGTTAACCCCGTCCCGGGTGATGAACTCCAGCCCGGTGCCGAGCTTCACGTAGCTGGCCGCCACGCCGCCCATGACAAATACGCCCAGTAGCGAGAGCGCTTCCCGTAGCCGGGTAGATTTGCTGCTGACCAGCATCTCCACGGAGCCTGATCCCATCTGGTAGCCTTTCAGAAACAGGAACCAGGAGCCAGGGATAATGATGGCCAGCCAGGCAACGGTATAAAACAGTGGACCGAGGATATTTCCGCCTGCCGCCAGCGCCATCCCAATGCTAAGCAGGATCGGGATCAGCATGCCCGGGATCATCGAATCGCCGATCCCGGCAATTGGCCCCATCAGGCCTACCTTCAGGGTATTTATGGTTTCACCGTCAATCGGCTCGCCGTTGGCTTTTTTCTCCTCCAGCCCCAGCGCCATACCGTTAACGATCGCGCCAATCTGTGGCTCCGTGTTGTAGAACGACGCGTGACGGCGCAGCATCTCGGTACGTTGTACCGGGTCGGGATAGAGCTTTTTTGCGACCGGCAGCATGCTCAGGCAAAAGCCGAAGGATTCAAGGCGTTCAAAGCTCATTGAGGAGAGGTTGTGCATCATCCACGCTCGCCAGCAGCGGCGCAGATCCTTGCGGGTGAGTTTACGTTCTTCCATCAGAATTCATCCTCGTCGTCAGGGACAGGTGCTGAAGCCACGGCCTGCGGTGCCTCGGGTTTATAGTTGTAATGAATCAGTGCCAGCAGGGCGCCCACGATCACCAGCGCGACCATATTGAGATTCAGGAAAACGATGCAAACGAAGCCCACCAGAAAGTAGATGAGCATGGTATAGCTTTTGATGATCTGCTTAAGCAGGATGGCAATACCGACGGCGGGCAAGATGCCGCCCAGCACGTTCATGGTGGAGAGGACGATATGCGGCAGGCTGTCCATAAACCCGCTAATGTACTGTGCGCCAAAAAAGACGGCGATAAAGGTAGGCACAAAGCGCAGCACAAAGTTCATCGCCTGCGGCCAGATGGCGCTGTTAAGGTAGATCCCGCGCTCGTCGCCGTTCTCCAGCGCCACATCCGCACGATGGTTCCAGAAGGAGTTCAGCACCATCATCGCATTGAAGAGAATGGTTCCGGCGATCCCAATAGTCGCCGCCAGCGCGACGGCAACCTCAGGTCCTTTGCCGGAAAGTATTCCCAGCGCAATGGCCGGATAAGCCACAAAGTTTAAATCTGCTGGCATCGAGCCGCCGGGTGTCACCATTGCGATATACACCGCCTGCACCGCTACGCCAATCATAATCCCGGTTTTGATATCGCCCAGGATCAGGCCAACCAGCATCCCGGAAATGAGCGGTCGGGAGATGAGATACCAGCCGCCCGTCAACCCTAAAAGCCACGGACTACTGAGTGCGCCCAGATAACACAGCAGGCCAATTAAAGCCGCTTCGATAATCATGATCTGCTCCTTATTTCAGCTTTTGTCTGGCATCCTGCCAGGTATAAAAACTGGCATCAGGAACCAGGCGGAATTCAATCGCGTGTCCCTGCCCGGTCAGCCACTCGAACGCCGCCGCTTCATCCTGGGTTACCGATTGATTCGGGCCGATGGTGATCGTGTTAGCCCGGGCGCTCATCGGGCCGACGTTAATTTTTCCGTTGCTGTTTTTCAGGCTAATGCCCGCCTGCTCAATGCGCTGTAGCGTGAGTGGAGATTTGCCAATCACGAAATAGCGCTTTTCGCTGGCAATCACTTTTGGCAGTTTTTCGATCGCGGTTGCCGTATCGAACAGCCACACTTTAGTATCTGATACGGCTCCTTTCATGACCGACGATAACAGCGGATCGGCCGCAACGGCATCGTCAATGGCAACGATGCCGTCGCAGGGCAGCTCCCTGGCCCAGCGTGTAATGAGCTGCCCGTGGATCACGCGATCGTCAATGCGTACAAAAGAAATACTCATATGCGGCTCCTTAAAAATCGTCTGTCTGTGCAGTATCTGCCGGTTTCGCCTGTACCAGCGTCGGCAGAGTAATTTCGATAAGCTGCCCGGCAGCCTGATGAACATCGCGAGCCATCATCACCTCATCGGTTTGCAGCAGCATCGGGAAGTTGACTCCAGCCACCACGGCGACCGGCGGCTGCGTATGTGGGTTAAACGCGGCCTCACAGGCCACGTTCCACGGCGTGCCGCTTTGCATGTCGCACAGCACCAGCACGCCGTCAGCGTTGGCGCTTGCCGCTTCCAGCGTGGCGATGAAATCCTGCCGGAAGCCTTCTATTCCCGCCTGTTCGGTCAGACAAACGGTGTGTACGCCGGGGAGCTCGCCGTATACCATCCGGCCGCTCTCCAGCAGCGCGGCGGCTAACGGCCCATGAGTGGCGACAATAAAATGAATCATCGTTAGCTCCTTACCCAGGCTTTGATCGTCGCGAGGGGGTGTCCGGAAGCACGGGCTGACGGTGAAATGCGATAATCACCTACGCTTGCCGGAATGATGAAAGTTTCGGCGTAATGGACGGTAAACGGCTCAAATGCACCGGTTGGGCTGTCGACAATTGCTTCGTCGCCCTCTACCAGATTCAGCACGTTCACGCCGCCGCCGGTGTGGTGCACAACGGGTTCGCTAAACCAGTGGCGGCGGGTTTCGATAAATTCACGCTCGTGCAGGCCAGTACGCTCTTCACGCCAGCCGTTTCCTTCCGCGACAGGTTCGAACTGATTCACCAGATGCTGATGTACCCACCGCGTGTCGCGCTGCCAGTCGATCACCTTTTCACCGTGCTCCAGGTGTACCGGGCGCGGCAGCCCGTCCAGGCCCAGGCGGCCCCAGTCCCACAGTTTGAAGGTGAAAATATACGGCGTAGCGCTGATCTCCAGCACCATGGTTCCCGCGCCGGAGCAGTGCACCGTCCCAGCCGGGATCAGGAAATGGTCGTGCTTTTTTGCCGGGATCTGATTAACGAAGCGGTCGTCATCAAACGGTTTTTCACCGCGACCCGCGCGCCTGAGATCGTCCATCATGGCCTCAGGGTCTGTGCCGGTTTTGGTCCCCAGATAGACGACGGCACCCGGCTCCGCTTCCAGAATGTAATAACTCTCATCCTGGGTATAGTGCATCCCAAACTGCTGCTGGATGTACTCGGTAATGGGGTGGACCTGGAAGCTCAGATTCTGGCCACCCATGGTGTCGAGGAAGTCAAAACGGATCGGGAATTCCGCGCCGAAACGTGCGTGAACTTTCTCGCCCAGCAGAGCACGGGGCTCAAGCAAAACCAGATCCTGAGAGGGGATCTCGATCCGCACTGCGCCAAAACGCAGTAACAGGCTGTTCTCCTCGGGCACGCAGTCAAAACACCACGCGTAATTGGGTGCAGAGGGATCGAGATCGAATTGCTGTTTCATCCACTGGCCGCCCCAGACGCCAGGATCGAAAAAGGGTGCCACGCGGAAAGGCTGGGTGGTAGTTTGCTTCAGCCCGGCTCGCAGGGCCTCGCCGCTGACCATCGCGGGCTGGTTCGTCTGGGTTGTATCCAGTAAAAAATCGGTGCGCCTGAGCAGCGGCGTTTTGTGGCGATCGAAGACGCGCCATTCGACAAAAAAGGCGCGCTTGTAGCGACGAAGCATATCTTCCTGCTGATTATCTGCGCCCCAGTTCCCAGTCTCACCCCGGCGCATACGCTGCTGGATCTCCCAGCGCGGCAGATCGGCATACACCAGCACATCACCCGGATGGACAAGCGTCGCACCGGGTCCGTAGATCACAATCAGCCCCCCGGAACACTGGTTCACCTGAACCTGCAACGCCTCCAGACGCGCGGGATCGAAAAACTCTCCAAGCTGGTGGCAGGAGAGAACGCCAAAGACGCGATCGTCTGTGAGGTTGCGCGCCAGCATCTCATGAATGGCACACTCATCCCGTCGCGCCTGTTCAGCATTGATCGCCAGCGTCGGGCGTAGACGCGGCAGCACGTTCTCTTCAAGCTCGGTCATGCGCACGCCCGGATAGCAGTCAATCACCAGCACCGTGCGGCTGCGCTGTTGGGTTTGTGACTCAAGAACGCGGGTTATTGCTTCCCAGCCTTGCCAGGCGCTGTCATCAAAACCCTGTATCGCCACCGTGGGGAATTTGTCGTAGGTTGTCATTGTATCCTCCGTAATCGTTATTTAAGGTTATTCGATTAACCGTATTTGAGAAGAGTGGTTAACGCGATTAACCCGCCATAAATACGAATCGAATCCAGAACAACAGCGGTAATGTGAAGAGTCTCACAGGGAAAAATGCAAAAAAAGGTTATTCGATTAACCTGTAGTGATGATGAAGGAGACAACATGACGGGAATTACACTGGCCGATGTCGCGAAACGCGCCGGCGTGTCAACGGCGACGGTCTCGATGGTGCTCTGCAACAAAGGCCGCATTTCGCAAAGCACGCGTGAACGTGTGCTTAAGGCGCTGGATGAATCCGGCTATGTCTATAACCAGACGGCAGCCAATTTACGTAACCGCAGCAGTAACCAGGTCGGGCTGCTCTTGCACGATATCACCAACCCTTTTTACAGCGAGATGACGGCAGGGTTAAGTCATGAAATGGAGCGCCACGAGCTGATGCTTTTTCTGGCGAATAGCGAGGAATCGGCAGAGCGACAGCAAAAATTTGTTGATTCACTGATGCGTAATAACGTCGGCGGTATGGTGCTGTGTGCGGCTCGGGAAACGCCCCAGGCCTTTTTTGAGGGTCTGAAGCGGCGCAATATTCCGGCTATCATGGTTGTGCGCCCGCTGAACGATCCGGATTTTGATTTTGTCGGAACGGATAACTTCTTAGGCACGCAGATGGCGACGGAGCATCTGCTCAGAATGGGCCATCGGCACATTGCGTTCATTGGAGGGAGCCAGAATTCGGGCTCTCGGGCGCAGCGTATCGGGGGCTTTACCAGCAAGCTGCTGGAGTACGGCGTGACGCCGAATCCTGCCTGGATCAGAACCTCTCACGCCAGCCAAAGCGACGGCGCGCGCGTGGCAGAGGCGTTACTTCTCGAGCATCCACACATCAGTGCGGCGATTTGCTATCAGGATGTTGTGGCGCTGGGGGTGATGCAAAGCTTACGCAAGATGGGCCGTGAGCCGGGACGTGATTTTGCGCTGGTCGGTTTCGATGATATTACCGAAGCGGCTCTGGTGCAGCCCGCATTGACCACCGTATCGGTGGCGGCGAAAGAGATTGGTCGTAAGGCAGGGGAGTTACTTTACAGCCGCATACAGGGCAACGACGAACCCGCCAAACGAATCATTCTGCCGCCTGCGCTGGTGGTGCGGGAATCATGTGGTTTTCGCTGACGATCATGTCTTTCACTGATATCTCACCCTGTTTATCATTAAATTCTAATTATCGGCGTTTTCTGTGGCAGCCTGTGCAAAGGCTGGTTAATCTGAAAACGATTTACATCATTTTAACGTAAGAGAATAACTATGCATGATGCACAGATCCGCGTCGCCATTGCGGGCGCGGGTGGACGTATGGGCCGTCAGCTGATTCAGGCGGCACTACAGATGGATGGCGTGGCGCTTGGCGCGGCGCTGGAGCGTGAAGGTTCATCGCTTTTGGGAGCCGATGCAGGCGAGCTGGCAGGCGCAGGTCAGACGGGCGTTACCGTGCAGAGCAGCCTTGAGGCGGTGAAAGAAGACTTTGACGTGTTTATCGATTTTACCCGCCCTGAAGGCACGTTGGCTCACCTGGCGTTTTGCCGTCAGCACGGTAAAGGGATGGTGATTGGCACCACCGGTTTTGACGAGGTCGGTAAGCAAGCCATTCAGGATGCGTCCACCGAGATTGCGATTGTCTTTGCGGCAAACTTTAGCGTGGGGGTAAACGTCATGCTGAAACTGCTGGAGAAGGCGGCGAAGGTGATGGGCGACTACACCGACATTGAAATCGTCGAAGCGCACCATCGCCACAAAGTCGATGCTCCGTCAGGCACGGCGCTGGCGATGGGCGAAGCGATTGCTTATGCAATGGATAAAGATTTGAAAGACATCGCGGTCTATTCTCGCGAAGGCCACACTGGCGAGCGCGTGCCTGGCACCATTGGGTTTGCCACCGTTCGCGCGGGTGATATCGTCGGTGAACATACCGCTATGTTCGCCGATATTGGCGAAAGGGTCGAAATCACCCATAAAGCATCCAGCCGTATGACATTTGCAAACGGGGCGGTACGTTCGGCATTGTGGCTGAAAGGTAAGCGTAATGGTCTTTTTGATATGCGAGATGTCCTCGAACTCAACAATTTGTAAGCATTATTACCCATCGTGATGTGGTTATTGCAGTCGTAATTAATTGATTGCATAGGGCAATATTTTATTGCCCTTTTATTTTGTCCGTTTGGGGTATTTATTGTGTCTAACTGGTTTAAAGTAAGCGTTTTCTCGATAATTTCTGTTGCTGGACTGTAAATTTTGACCATTTGGTCCACTTTTTATTCCTGCAAGACGTTCCTTTCTATTAAACTGCATACGCAAGCGGTTTCCACAGTGATTTAGTTGATCTTTTTGCCGCTTAATCTGAGTTCAGGCCTCCAGGCTTGCAAAAGAATATACAAAACTCCCGTTTTAAGTTGACTTTTACATGGCAAATCCCCAGAATGCCGCCGTTTGCCAAAAATCCGCTGGCAACACATTTGCATTGATCCATGACATGGTTATGAATTAATATGCAAATAAAGTGAGTGAATATTCTCTGGAGGGTGTTTTGATTAAGTCAGCGCTATTGGTTCTGGAAGACGGAACCCAGTTTATCGGTCGGGCCATAGGGGCAACGGGTTCGGCGGTTGGGGAAGTCGTTTTCAATACTTCAATGACCGGTTATCAAGAAATCCTCACTGATCCTTCCTATTCTCGCCAAATCGTTACTCTTACTTATCCTCATATCGGCAATGTCGGCACCAATGCGGCTGACGAAGAATCCTCTCAGGTACATGCGCAAGGCCTGGTCATTCGCGACCTGCCGCTGATTGCCAGCAACTTCCGCAACACCGAAGACCTCTCTTCTTACCTGAAGCGCCACAACATTGTGGCGATTGCCGATATCGATACCCGTAAGCTGACGCGTCTGCTGCGCGAGAAGGGTGCACAAAACGGTTGTATCATCGCAGGGGATAACCTCGATGCGACGCTGGCGCTGGAAAAAGCGAAAGCCTTCCCGGGACTGAACGGTATGGACCTGGCGAAAGAAGTGACCACCGCTGAAGCCTACAGCTGGACGCAGGGAAGCTGGACGCTGGAAGGCGACCTGCCGGAAGCGAAACCGGAAAGCGAGCTGCCGTTCCATGTGGTGGCCTATGATTTTGGCGCCAAGCGCAACATCCTGCGTATGCTGGTTGACCGTGGCTGCCGCCTGACGGTCGTCCCGGCACAAACGTCTGCGGAAGATGTTCTGAAGATGAACCCGGACGGCATCTTCCTCTCTAACGGTCCTGGCGACCCGGCGCCGTGCGACTACGCTATCGCCGCCATCAAGTCCTTCCTTGAAACCGACATTCCGGTATTCGGCATCTGCCTCGGCCATCAGCTGCTGGCGCTGGCGAGCGGAGCGAACACCGTCAAGATGAAGTTTGGCCACCACGGTGGTAACCACCCGGTGAAAGATATCGACAACAACACGGTGATGATCACCGCGCAGAACCACGGCTTCGCTGTGGATGAAGCGACGATGCCGGCTAACCTGCGCGTGACGCATAAGTCACTGTTCGATGGTACCTTGCAGGGTATCCATCGCACCGATAAGCCTGCGTTCAGCTTCCAGGGCCACCCTGAAGCCAGCCCGGGCCCACACGATGCCGCGCCGCTGTTCGATCACTTCATCGAACTTATCGAGCAATACCGTAAGACCGCTAAATAATCAGGAGCTGAGAAGACCATGCCAAAACGTACAGACATAAAAAGCATCCTGATCCTTGGCGCTGGCCCGATTGTCATCGGCCAGGCCTGCGAATTCGACTACTCCGGCGCGCAGGCGTGTAAAGCCCTGCGTGAAGAGGGTTACCGCGTTATCCTGGTGAACTCTAACCCGGCCACCATCATGACCGACCCGGAAATGGCGGATGCGACCTACATCGAGCCGATTCACTGGGAAGTGGTACGTAAAATTATCGAGAAAGAGCGTCCGGACGCGGTGCTGCCGACCATGGGCGGCCAGACGGCGCTGAACTGTGCGCTGGAGCTGGAGCGTCAGGGCGTGCTGGAAGAGTTCGGCGTGACCATGATCGGTGCGACCGCCGACGCGATTGATAAAGCAGAAGACCGTCGTCGCTTCGACGTGGCAATGAAAAAAATTGGCCTTGATACCGCACGTTCCGGTATCGCGCATAATATGGAAGAAGCGCTGGCCGTTGCGGCCGAAGTGGGTTATCCGTGCATCATCCGTCCTTCCTTCACCATGGGTGGCACCGGCGGCGGCATTGCCTACAACCGCGAAGAGTTTGAAGAAATTTGCGAGCGCGGCCTGGATCTCTCCCCAACCAAAGAGCTGCTGATTGATGAATCGCTGATTGGCTGGAAAGAGTACGAGATGGAAGTGGTGCGTGATAAAAATGACAACTGCATCATCGTCTGCTCCATCGAAAACTTCGACGCGATGGGGATCCACACCGGCGACTCCATCACCGTTGCGCCAGCTCAGACGCTGACCGACAAAGAGTACCAAATCATGCGTAACGCCTCGATGGCGGTACTGCGTGAAATCGGCGTGGAAACCGGCGGCTCTAACGTGCAGTTCTCGGTGAACCCGAAAACCGGCCGTCTGATTGTTATCGAAATGAACCCGCGCGTGTCCCGTTCCTCCGCACTGGCCTCCAAAGCCACCGGCTTCCCGATTGCGAAAGTGGCGGCGAAACTGGCGGTGGGTTACACCCTTGACGAGCTGATGAACGACATCACCGGTGGCCGCACGCCTGCCTCGTTCGAACCGTCCATCGACTACGTTGTGACCAAAATTCCACGCTTTAACTTCGAGAAATTCGTCGGTGCCAACGACCGTCTGACTACCCAGATGAAATCTGTTGGTGAAGTCATGGCGATTGGCCGCACGCAGCAGGAATCCCTGCAAAAAGCGCTGCGTGGCCTGGAAGTGGGCGCGACCGGCTTTGACCCGAAAGTCAGCCTGGACGATCCGGAAGCACTGACCAAAATCCGCCGCGAGCTGAAAGACGCGGGCGCAGAGCGTATCTGGTACATCGCCGATGCCTTCCGCGCGGGCCTGTCCGTCGACGGCGTATTTAACCTGACTAACATCGACCGTTGGTTCCTGGTGCAGATTGAAGAGCTGGTGCGTCTGGAAGAGCAGGTCGCTGAGCTGGGCATCACCGGACTGGACGCAGACTTCCTGCGCGTGCTGAAGCGTAAAGGCTTCGCCGATGCGCGTCTGGCCAAGCTGGCGGGCGTGCGTGAAGCGGAAATCCGCAAGCTGCGCGACCAGTACGACCTGCACCCGGTCTACAAGCGCGTGGACACCTGTGCGGCTGAATTCTCGACCGATACCGCATACATGTACTCCACCTATGAAGAGGAGTGCGAAGCGAACCCGTCCGTCGACCGCGACAAGATTATGGTGCTGGGCGGCGGTCCAAACCGTATCGGCCAGGGCATCGAGTTTGACTACTGCTGCGTACACGCCTCACTGGCGCTGCGCGAAGACGGTTACGAGACCATTATGGTCAACTGTAACCCGGAAACCGTCTCGACCGACTACGACACCTCCGACCGCCTCTACTTCGAGCCGGTTACCCTGGAAGACGTGCTGGAAATCGTGCGCATCGAGAAGCCAAAAGGCGTGATCGTGCAGTACGGCGGCCAGACTCCGCTGAAGCTGGCGCGCGCGCTGGAAGCAGCAGGCGTGCCGGTTATCGGCACCAGCCCGGATGCGATTGACCGTGCGGAAGACCGCGAGCGTTTCCAGCAGGCGGTTGACCGTCTCAAGCTGAAACAGCCGGCGAACGCCACCGTGACCGCCATTGAGATGGCCGTTGAGAAAGCGAAAGAGATCGGCTACCCGCTGGTGGTGCGTCCATCCTACGTACTGGGCGGCCGCGCGATGGAAATCGTCTACGACGAAGCGGACCTGCGTCGCTACTTCCAGACGGCGGTGAGCGTTTCCAACGATGCGCCAGTGCTGCTCGACCGCTTCCTCGACGACGCGGTTGAAGTCGACGTGGATGCCATCTGCGACGGCGAAAGGGTGCTGATTGGCGGCATCATGGAGCACATCGAGCAGGCGGGCGTGCACTCCGGTGACTCCGCCTGTTCTCTGCCAGCGTACACCCTGAGCCAGGAGATTCAGGACGTGATGCGCCAGCAGGTGCAGAAGTTGGCCTTCGAGCTTCAGGTTCGCGGCCTGATGAACGTTCAGTTCGCGGTAAAAGACAACGAAGTCTATCTGATTGAAGTCAACCCGCGTGCGGCGCGTACCGTACCGTTCGTCTCCAAAGCGACCGGTATTCCGCTGGCGAAAGTGGCGGCGCGCGTGATGGCTGGCCAGACGCTGGCTCAGCAGGGCGTCACGAAAGAAATTATCCCGCCTTACTACTCGGTGAAAGAGGTGGTACTGCCGTTCAACAAATTCCCGGGCGTTGACCCGCTGTTAGGGCCAGAGATGCGCTCTACCGGGGAAGTGATGGGCGTTGGCCGTACCTTCGCAGAAGCGTTTGCGAAAGCGCAGCTGGGCAGTAGCTCCACCATGAGAAAATCTGGCCGTGCGCTGCTCTCCGTTCGCGAAGGCGATAAAGAGCGCGTGGTTGACCTGGCTGCCAAGCTGCTGAAACAGGGCTTCGAGCTGGACGCCACTCACGGTACGGCGATTGTGTTGGGTGAAGCGGGTATCAACCCGCGTCTGGTGAACAAAGTGCATGAAGGTCGTCCGCACATTCAGGACCGCATTAAGAATGGCGAGTACACCTACATCATTAACACCACCGCAGGTCGCCAGGCGATTGAAGACTCCAAACTGATTCGCCGCAGCGCGCTCCAGTACAAAGTGCATTACGACACCACCCTGAACGGCGGTTTCGCGACGGCCATGGCGCTGAATGCGGATGCCACCGAGAAGGTGATTTCGGTACAGGAAATGCACGCTCAGATTAGCAAGTAACACACATTGCCCGGTGCCATCCGGTTACCGGGCAATTTTCCCATCTTAAGAACCTTCTGGTTTTTCATCCGCTTTCAGTCAGTTAGCCTAAAATAGTTAGGTCGATAACGAAAATTCAACTGAGAGCAGGGGAATACACCATGCAAAATAAACTACTGATCGCTTCCGTTCTGGCTGCCACCGCAATGTTCACCGTGGCGGGCTGTTCGTCCAATCAGGCCGTAAAAACCACCGATGGCAAAACGATTGTTACTGACGGGAAACCGCAGGTGGATGACGATACCGGTCTGGTATCGTACAAAAACGCCGAAACCGGTCAAACTGAACAGATTAACCGTGACCAGGTTAAATCAATGGGCGAGCTGGATAACTAATTCAGATTTCTGACGTTAGCCCGTCAATAATATTCACTATTAGCCTGTTGAATTACTGTCTACACTCTTCTGGTAAAAGAAGGCGGTAAAACAACAGGCTACTCAATGATTCTGATAATTTATGCGCACCCCTATCCGCAGCACTCGCATGCGAATAAGCGGATGCTTGAGCAGGCAGGGACGCTCGAAAACGTAGAGATACGTTCCCTCTATCAACTCTATCCTGATTTTAATATCGATGTCGCCGCCGAACAGGAGGCGCTCTCCCGTGCCGATCTGATCGTCTGGCAGCATCCGATGCAGTGGTACAGCACGCCTCCGCTGCTGAAATTGTGGATCGACAAAGTTTTCTCCCACGGTTGGGCATATGGACACAACGGCAACGCGCTTCAGGGCAAAAGCCTGATGTGGGCTGTTACCACCGGAGGGGGGGAAAGCCACTTTGAGATTGGCGCCTTCCCCGGATTTGACGTGCTGGCGCAGCCGCTCCAGGCTACTGCCCTTTACTGCGGTCTGAACTGGCTTCCGCCTTTTGCGATGCACTGTACCTTTGTCTGCGACGATGAAACCTTGCAGGCGCAGGCTCGTCACTACAAACAACGTTTACTTGAGTGGCAGGAGACGCACAATGGATAGCCATACGCTGATACAGGCGCTGATTTACCTCGGCGCGGCGGCATTAATTGTGCCAGTGGCGGTTCGTCTGGGGCTGGGCTCGGTGCTCGGCTATCTGATTGCCGGGTGTGTGATTGGCCCCTGGGGCTTTCGGCTGGTGACGGATGCCGAGTCGATCCTGCATTTTGCGGAGATCGGCGTGGTGCTGATGCTGTTTGTGATTGGTCTGGAGCTGGATCCGCAGCGGCTGTGGAAACTGCGCGCCTCGGTGTTTGGCGGTGGCGCCCTGCAAATGCTGGCCTGCGGTCTGCTGTTGGGCGGGTTCTGCATTCTGCTGGGGATGGAGTGGAAAGTCGCAGAGCTGATCGGCATGACGCTGGCGCTCTCCTCGACGGCGATTGCCATGCAGGCAATGAACGAGCGTAACCTGACGGTGTCGCAAATGGGGCGCAGCACCTTCTCCGTACTGTTGTTCCAGGATATTGCCGCCATCCCGCTGGTGGCGATGATCCCGCTGCTGGCAGCCAGCGGCGCATCAACGACGCTGGGAGCATTTGCCTTATCAGCGCTGAAGGTTGCCGGTGCGCTGGCGCTGGTTGTTCTGCTTGGTCGCTACGTAACGCGTCCGCTGCTGCGCTTTGTTGCTCGCTCTGGCCTGCGCGAAGTATTCAGCGCCGTTGCGTTATTCCTGGTGTTTGGTTTTGGATTGCTGCTGGAAGAGGCCGGGCTGTCGATGGCAATGGGCGCGTTCCTCGCAGGGGTCTTACTGGCAAGCTCCGAATACCGTCACGCGCTGGAAAGCGATATCGAGCCGTTTAAAGGACTGCTGCTGGGGCTGTTTTTCATCGGCGTCGGGATGTCTATCGACTTCGGGACGCTGGTAACCCATCCGCTGCGCATCATCATTCTGCTGGTGGGTTTCCTGGTCATTAAAATGGCGATGCTGTGGCTGATTGCCCGCCCGTTAAATGTGCCAAAACCGCAGCGCCGCTGGTTTGCCGTGCTACTGGGGCAGGGGAGTGAGTTTGCTTTCGTGGTCTTTGGCGCAGCGCAGATGGCAAATGTACTCGATCCTGAATGGGCAAAAGCGCTGACGCTGGCGGTTGCGCTGTCGATGGCCGCAACGCCGATCCTGCTGGTGCTGCTGACGCGTCTGGAAAAAACGGGAAGCGAACAGGAGCGAGAAGCCGATGAGATCGACGAGGAGCAGCCGCGGGTGATCATCGCCGGATTTGGCCGATTCGGGCAGATTACTGGCCGTTTACTGCTCTCCAGCGGAGTCAAAATGGTTATCCTCGATCACGATCCTGACCATGTCGATACGCTGCGTAAATTCGATATGAAAGTGTTTTACGGTGATGCGACCCGAGTTGATCTGCTGGAATCCGCCGGGGCGGCGAAAGCCGAGGTGTTGATTAATGCCATTGACGATCCAGAGACCAGTATGCAGATGGTTGAGCTGGTTAAAGAGCATTTTCCGCATCTGACCATTATCTCCCGTGCGCGCGATGTGGATCACTACATCCAGCTGCGTCAGGCGGGTGTGGCAGCCCCTGAACGCGAAACCTTCGAAGGGGCGCTTAAATCTGGCCGCATGGCGCTGGAAAGCCTGGGGCTTGGTGCGTATGAAGCGCGTGAGCGTGCCGATCTGTTCCGCCGTTTTAATCATGAGATGGTGGAAGAGATGGTGGCGATGGCGAGCAGTACGGCAACCGAACGCGCTGCGGTGTTTAAACGCACCAGCACCATGCTGACGGAGATCATCAACGAGGATCGTAATCATCTGTCGCTGGTTCAGCGCCACGGCTGGCAAGGAACGGAAGAGGGCAAGCATACTGGTGATCCTGCGGATGAACCGGAGAGTAAACCCTCTGCGTGAAGTGGAGTTGCCAGCAATATTAAAAAATTTCTAATTCTTTACCCTGCCGCCAGTCGACGAAAGATTAAGCTTTCCGTATAGTGGCGGCAATTTTTTGCATCCGGGAAATTTTCAATGATCAGTCTGATTGCAGCGCTGGCGGTAGACCGCGTTATCGGCATGGAAAACGCCATGCCGTGGAACCTGCCTGCCGATCTCGCATGGTTTAAACGTACTACGTTAAACAAGCCGGTAGTGATGGGCCGCCTGACCTGGGAGTCGATTGGTCGTCCACTGCCGGGTCGTAAGAATATTGTGATCAGTAGCCAGCCGGGCACTGACGATCGCGTTCAGTGGGTTAAGTCCGTTGATGAAGCAATTGCCGCCTGCGGCGATGCCGAAGAGATCATGGTGATCGGCGGGGGGCGTGTGTATGAGCAGTTCCTGCCTAAAGCGCAGAAACTGTATCTGACGCACATTGATGCGGAAGTGGAAGGGGATACCCATTTCCCGGATTACGATCCGGACGAGTGGGAGTCCGTATTCAGTGAGTTTCACGATGCGGATGCGCAGAACTCACACAGCTACTGCTTCGAAATTCTGGAACGTCGTTAACGGTTTTATCCTCTCCCCGAAGGGAGAGGATAAACATCTTCAGGAGGCGACTGCCTCACCCTCGCCTAAGTCCAGCTGTCGGTTGGATGGCTGCACAAAGTAGGTTTTATCTTCCCAGCGTAAGCAGGTTAAATCCCCGCCCCAGCAGCATCCGGTATCCAGCGCATAGATATTTTCCGGGGTGCCTTTTCCTTCCAGCGATGCCCAGTGTCCAAATACCACACTGTATTCGTTTGTCACGGGGCCCGGAATCGCAAACCATGGCTTAAGCGGCGCAGGGGCATTTTCAGGCGTATCTTTGCAATACATATCCAGTTGCCCGTTCGGGAAGCAGTAGCGCATCCGCGTAAAAGCATTGGTGATAAAACGCAGTCGTGCCAGGCCGCTGAGGTCATCACTCCAGTTATTTGGCATGTCGCCGTACATCGCATCAAGGAAGAACGGGTAGGAGTCGCTCGCCAGCACCGCTTCGGCGTCGCGCGCGCAGGTTTTTGCCGTCTCAAGATCCCACTGAGGCGTGATGCCGGCATGCGCCATCACCAGTTTTTTCTCTTCGTCAATCTGTAGCAGCGGCTGGCGACGCAGCCAGTTGAGCAACTCATCGGCATCCGGTGCTTCCAGCAGGGGGGTAATGCGATCTTTCGGCTTATTACGGCTGATCCCGGCGTATACGGCCAGCAGATGCAGATCGTGGTTGCCCAGCACCATGCGCACGCTGTCACCCAGCGATTTGACATAGCGGAGGACGTCCAGGGAACCGGGACCGCGCGCCACTAAGTCGCCCGTCAGCCAGAGCGTGTCCTGCCCCGGGGTGAAGTCGACCTGTTTTAATAATGCGATCAGTTCATCGTAGCAACCGTGAACGTCGCCAATCAGATATGTAGACATTAGATTAATGAATAAGTGTAGGTACGGCGAGACGGAATACGGGAATAGCAATGCGGAAAGCATTACCGTCGGCATCGACCATTTCGTAATGGCCCTGCATGGTACCCAGCGGCGTTTCAATGACCGCGCCGCTGGTGTACTGATACTCTTCGCCAGGGGCGATATGGGGTTGTTCACCGACCACACCTTCGCCCTGGACTTCAATTTCACGGCCATTGCCGTTGGTGATAAGCCAGTAGCGCCCGAGCAGTTGCACAGGCATCCGCCCCAGATTGCGAATGGTTACGGTATAAGCAAAGACAAAACGTTCTTCATCCGGTGTGGATTGGGACTCAATGTAGACGCTTTGAACCTGAACACAGACGCGGGGCGAATCAATCATGGCTTAGCTCTCCTTCTGCGGCGCATTGTCGCTGATGTAATTAGCCAGCTTGCAGTACTGCTCTACGGAAATATTTTCCGCACGCATTGCCGGGTCGATGCCCAACTCAGCTAATACGTCAACGGTAAACAGATTGCCAAGGCTGTTACGAATCGTTTTACGGCGCTGGTTAAAGGCTTCTGTCGTGATACGGCTCAGCACGCGCAGGTCTTTGACCGGGTACGGCATCGTTTTATGTGGCACCAGGCGCACAACCGCAGAATCTACCTTTGGCGGTGGCGTGAATGCGGAAGGCGGTACTTCTAATACCGGGATCACGTTGCAGTAATATTGCGCCATCACGCTTAAACGACCATACGCTTTACTGTTCGGCCCTGCAACCAGACGGTTAACGACCTCTTTTTGCAACATGAAGTGCATGTCGGCAATGGCATCAGTATAGCTAAACAGATGGAACATCAGCGGGGTGGAGATGTTGTACGGCAGGTTACCGAACACGCGCAGCGGCTGTCCCATTTTTTCTGACAGTTCGCCAAAGTTCATGGTCATCGCATCCTGCTGATAAATCTTCAGCTTCGGCCCGAGGAACGGGTGCGTTTGCAGACGCGCGGCCAGATCGCGGTCGAGTTCGATAACGGTCAGTTCGTCGAGGCGTTCGCCTACCGGCTCGGTCAGCGCGGCAAGACCCGGGCCGATTTCGACCATGGCCTGACCTTTCTGCGGATTAATGGCAGAAACGATACTGTCGATCACAAACTGATCGTTGAGGAAGTTTTGCCCGAAGCGTTTACGGGCTAAGTGGCCCTGATGGACTCGATTAGTCATTGAGTATTAACAATCATTTTGATGGCGAGATTAAGCGCCGTAATAAAACTGCCGACATCCGCTTTTCCCTGGCCTGCCAGATCCAGCGCAGTACCGTGGTCAACGGACGTTCGAATAAAGGGTAAACCGAGGGTGATATTCACCCCGCGGCCAAAGCCCTGGTATTTTAGCACGGGCAGACCCTGATCGTGGTACATCGCGAGTACGGCGTCGGCATTATCCAGGTATTTGGGCTGGAAAAGGGTGTCGGCAGGCAGAGGCCCGCTGAGGTTCATCCCCTTCGCCCGCATCTCCTCAAGCACCGGAATGATGGTGTCGATCTCTTCGGTGCCCATATGTCCGCCCTCACCCGCGTGCGGATTCAGGCCGCAAACCAGCACATGCGGCTGCGGAATGCCGAATTTGGTTTGCAGATCGTGATGCAAAATGCCAATGATCTCACGCAAGAGTTCAGGCGTAATGGCATCCGGAATGGCTTTGATCGGCAGGTGCGTTGTTACCAGCGCAACGCGCATTGCTTCGGTTGCCAGCATCATCACCACTTTCGGGCTGTGCGAACGCTCTTCGAAAAATTCGGTATGCCCGGTAAACGGAATGCCCGCGTCATTGATCACGCCTTTATGCACCGGACCGGTGATCAGGGCGGCAAATTCGCCCTGAAGGCAACCGTCACAGGCGCGCGCCAGCGTCTCGACAACGTAGTGGCCGTTTTCGGTGTGTAACTCACCGGGGACAACAGGCGCACGGAGCGGAACAGAAAGCAGGGTGAGAGTACCCGCCTGCTGCGGTGCGGGCTGTTGGCCTTCAACGTAAGGGAGGAGCGTTAAAGGCAGACCGAGCAAAGCTGCCCGGTCTTGTAACAGTGTTGCATCTGCGCAGACAACCAACTCTACCGGCCAGCTGCGCTGGGCGAGCTGAACCACAAGGTCAGGCCCAATCCCGGCGGGTTCGCCGGGGGTGATCACAACACGATGCGGTTTCATCAGTTGCTCAACACTTTCACGTAAGCGCTGGCGCGTTGTTCCTGCATCCAGGTTGCGGCTTCTTCAGAGAACTTACGGTTAAACAGCATGCGATACGCACGGTCTTTCTGCGCCGCGTCGGTTTTATCCACGTTGCGCGTGTCCATCAGCTGGATCAGATGCCAGCCGAAGGAGGAGTGTACCGGCGCGCTCATCTGGCCTTTATTCAGCTTCATTAACGCATCGCGGAAAGCCGGATCGTAAATATCCGCTGCCGCCCAACCCAGGTCACCGCCCTGGTTTGCAGAGCCAGGATCCTGAGAGAACTCTTTTGCCGCTTTATCGAAGGTGGTTTTACCGCTCTTGATGTCTGCGGCGATCTGTTCCAGCTTCGCACGAGCCTGATCGTCAGTCATGATCGGAGACGGCTTAAGCAGGATATGACGCGCATGTACTTCGGTAACCGAAATGTTCTGGCTCTGGCCGCGCAGGTCATTCACTTTCAGAATGTGGAAGCCCACACCGGAACGGATTGGACCGACGATGTCGCCTTTCTTCGCCGTGCTCAGCGCCTGGGCAAACAGGGATGGCAGCTCCTGAATACGGCCCCAGCCCATCTGGCCGCCTTTCAGCGCCTGCTGGTCAGCAGAGTACGTGATCGCCAGCTTGCCGAAGTCATCACCATTACGCGCCTGCTCAACGATAGCGCGCGCCTGGCTTTCCGCCTCAGCCGCCTGATCGGAAGTTGGGTTTTCCGGCAGTGGGATCAGGATGTGGCTCAGGTTAAGCTCAGTGCTGGCATCATTCTGATTCCCCACCTGTTTTGCCAGGGCATCCACTTCCTGAGGCAGGATGGTGACGCGGCGACGGACTTCATTGTTACGCACTTCTGAAATCAGCATCTCTTTACGGATCTGATTACGGTAGGTGGCATAGCTGATGCCGTCATAGGCCAGGCGGCTACGCATCTGATCCGGGGTAATGTTGTTCTGCTTTGCAATGTTGGCGATCGCCTGATCGAGCTGCTCGTCAGAGATCGTCACGCCCATTTTCTGGCCCATCTGAAGAACAATCTGATCCATGATCAGACGCTCCAGGATCTGGTGGCGCAGCGTAGCGTCATCCGGAAGCTGTTGACCTGCTTCGCCCGAGTTGAGCTTTACAGATTTCATCAAACCGTCAACGTCACTTTCAAGCACGACGCCGTTGTTAACCACAGCCGCGACTTTATCGACAACCTGTGGGGCCGCGAAGCTGGTATTCGCAACCATAGCGACACCGAGTAGCAGCGTTTTCCAGTTCTTCATACTTTTTCCATTTCAATTAACCGCAAAGCGGATTACGTTGTAAATCAAGCACATTACAATGAACTACGATACGGCAGAATGTTCGAGCGCAGCATCTGCTGCGTGCCCAGACCGTAGTTGGAACTCAGGCCGCGCAACTCGATATTAAAGCCGATCACGTTATCATATTTGCCCTGACTGTTTTGCGTATCCCAGCCGTTAAGTTTGCGTTCGTAACCGACACGTATTGCGTAACAGCAGGAGTTGTATTGCAGACCCAGCATCTGGTCAGCAGGTTTTTGGGCATTCGTGTCATAGTAGTAGGCCCCGACGACTGACCAACGATCGGCGATCGGCCAGCTCGCGGCGGTACCCACCTGTGAAATACCGTCTTTGTATTGGTCTGTATTCGCATAGTTTGGCAGCGTCGCCTGGATATACTCCGGGCTGGCGTAACGGTACGTCAACTGCAACATGCGGTCTTCATCACGACGGTATTCGATGGCTGCGCTGCCCGTCGCGATATTGTCCAGTCGTGTATCGTACTGAACACCACCGCGCAGACCCCAACGATCCGTCATGCGCCAGTAGGTGTCGCCCGCCCATACCAGTGAGCCCGTTTTGTTGTCTTTCTCCCAGTTAATGTCGTCATCACCGGTACGAGACTCGGTGAAATAGTAGATTTGACCAACAGAAACGTTAAAACGTTCAACGGCAGCATCATCATATACGCGCGTTGTGACGCCAGTCGTTAACTGGTTAGCAGACGCAATACGGTCAAGCCCGCCGTAGGTACGGTCACGGAACAGGCCGCTGTAGTCTGATTGCAGGAAGGAAGAGTCGTAGTTTTGAATTTTGCTCTGATCGCGATAAGGCACGTACAGATACTGCATACGCGGCTCAAGCGTCTGGGTGTATCCATCGGCGAGAAGGCCCATATCACGTTCGAAGATCAGCTTCCCGTCCATTTTGAATTGCGGAAGCGTACGGTTTACCGACTCTTCAAGATCGGTGCCATAGCGTTTGTTATACCAGTCCAGATTTTTCTGCTGGTAGTGGGTGGCCATCAGCTTAGCTTCGGTATTCAGGCTCGCCCAGTCGTTTGACCACGGCAGATTGATCGTCGGCTCGATATGCAGACGCGTTGATTCCGGCATATCCGAGTTGGTGTTGACGAAATGGACCGCCTGAGCGTAAACGCGCGTGTCGAAAGGACCCACATCGTTCTGGTACCAGTTCACGTCCAGCTGCGGCTCGGCACCATAGGTACTACGCGATTGCGTATCAAATACCTGGAACTGTTTGGTCGACACCGTCGCGTCAAAGTTCTCAATGGCGTAGCCCACGCTGAATTTCTGCGTGGCGTAACCGTCGGTACTGGAGCCGTATTTAGAATCAAAGTCGTTGAAGTAATACGGATCGCTGACTTTGGTGTAGTCGATGTTGAAGCGCCACACCTGATCCAATACCCCGGCGTGCTTCCAGTAGTACATCCAGCGGTGCTTATCACCTTCGCTCGGATGCTCGTCCTGGAACACCTTATCTGATGGCAGATAATCAAATTCCATCAGACCCGCGCCCGCCTTGGTCAGATAGCGGAATTCGTTCTCCCACATGATGTTACCGCGCTTATGGATATAGTGCGGCGTGATCGTGGCGTCCATGTTGGGCGCAATGTTCCAGTAGTACGGCAGGTAGAACTCAAAGTAGTTCGACGTGCTGTACTTGGCGTTCGGGATCAGGAAACCTGAACGACGTTTGTCACCCACAGGCAGTTGCAGGTAAGGGCTATAGAAAATGGGCACCGGGCCGAGTTTAAAACGGGCGTTCCAGATCTCTGCAACCTGTTCTTCACGGTCGTGGATCACTTCACTGCCCACAACGCTCCAGGTATTTGACCCTGGCAAACAGGAGGTAAACGTGCCGTTTTCGAGAATGGTGTAGCGGTTTTCGCCGCGCTGCTTCATCAGGTCCGCGGTACCGCGCCCCTGACGACCGACCATCTGGTAATCACCTTCCCAGACGTTGGTGTCTTTGGTATTCAGATTCGACCAGGCTTTCGGACCTTTCAGGATGACCTGATTGTCGTCATAGTGCACATTACCCAGCGCATCCACCGTACGGACAGGCGCCTGAGCACCTTCCGGTTGCTTCTGGTGCAATTGCACTTCGTCAGCAAGCAGGCGACTGTTTCCCTGGTTAATATCGACATTGCCCGTAAAGGTCGCATTGTCAGGATAATTACCTTTTGCACTGTCGGCATTAATGGTGACGGGTAAGTCATTCGTATCGCCTTTCACCAGTGGGCGATTGTAACTTGGGACGCCAAGCATACACTGCGAGGCGAGATCGGCTGCGAGCCCCTGTTGGCTATACAGGGCGGTGCCAATCATTGTGGCCAGAAGGGTGGGGATACTTTTTTTCATACGTTGTATTTTATTGTTCCGTCATCAGTGGCTACGGCTTACAAACGCTCAGAGACTATCTTACTCATCAGCGCAGTACCAGCGTTAATCCTGCCCGTTTGCGCGCCAGAGTGTTAGGCTCGCTATCGAATGACGAGTATGATAATGCAAATTATAGGCGATGTCCCTCAATTGACCGTGGCGCGACCACTGTAATGATGGCGTTGCGTCGGCCAGGAACATGACCATTCGGGGAGTATATGCAGTATTGGGGTAAAATAATCGGCGTTGCGTTCGCAATTATTATGGGTGCCGGATTCTGGGGTGTCGTTCTTGGCCTCATTATCGGCCATATGTTTGATAAAGCACGCAGCCGCAAAATGGCCTGGTTTGCCAACCAGCGCGAGCGCCAGTCACTCTTTTTCTCCACCACCTTCGAGGTGATGGGGCACTTAACCAAATCAAAAGGACGCGTAACGGAAGCCGATATTCAGGTGGCCAGCGTCTTTATGGATCGCATGAATCTGCACGGCGAATCCCGCATCGCGGCGCAGAATGCGTTCCGGATTGGTAAATCAGATCACTACCCGCTGCGTGAAAAAATGCGGCAGTTCCGTAGCATCTGTTTCGGGCGTTTTGATTTAATTCGGATGTTTCTGGAAATTCAAATCCAGGCCGCCTTCGCGGATGGCTCTCTGCATCCGAATGAACGGGACGTCCTGTATGTGATTGCTGAAGAGTTGGGCATTTCCCGCATGCAGTTCGATCAGTTCCTGCGCATGATGCAGGGCGGCGCGCACTTTGGCGGCGGTTATCAGCAGCAATCGTCCGGCGGCGGCTGGCAGCAGGCGCAGCGTGGCCCTACGCTTGAAGATGCCTGTAACGTCCTCGGCGTGAAGCCGTCTGACGATGTCACGACCATCAAACGCGCCTATCGTAAGCTGATGAGCGAGCACCATCCGGATAAGCTGGTGGCGAAAGGCCTGCCGCCAGAGATGATGGAGATGGCGAAACAGAAAGCGCAGGAAATCCAGAAAGCCTACGAGCTAATTAAAGAGCAGAAAGGTTTTAAATAAAAAAATGGCCCGACAGTGTCGTGCCATTTTTTCAGAAGTCCACCGGGGCTTTGAACGTCATGGCGTTGCCGAAAGCAGGGTGGGTGATGGTGAGCGTCTGCGCATGCAGTTGCAGGCGCGGCGCTAACGCCAGCGCTTCCGGCGGCGCATAGAATCTGTCCCCCAGAATGGGGTGACCCATCGCAAGCATATGCACACGCAGCTGGTGGGAGCGCCCGGTAATCGGCTTCAGCAGGACGCGCGCGGTGTTATCCGGCGCGTACTCCAGCACTTCATACTCGGTTTGCGCGGCCTTGCCGGTTTCGTAACACACCTTCTGCTTTGGCCGGTTCGGCCAGTCGCAAATCAGCGGTAAATCCACCAGCCCTTCCGCCTGCGCCGGATGGCCCCAGACGCGCGCGACATACTGTTTCTTCGGCTCGCGCTCGCGGAACTGACGCTTCAGCTCGCGTTCTGCCGCTTTATTCAGAGCCACCACAATCACGCCGCTGGTCGCCATATCCAGACGATGGACAGACTCGGCCTGGGGATAATCACGCTGGATACGCGTCATCACGCTGTCTTTATGCTCTTCCAGACGCCCCGGCACGGATAACAAGCCGCTCGGCTTGTTAACCACCATAATGTGCTCGTCCTGATACAGAATGACCAGCCACGGATCCATCGGGGGATTGTAGGGCTCCATTACCATCTTGCGCTCCGCTTACTGATGCGTCACAACGATAAGACGCAGGGCGTCGAGACGCCATCCCGCCTGATTCAGGCTTTCCAGCACCTGCTGGCGGTTGCTCTCAATGGCGGCCAGCTCATCGTCACGAATGTTAGGGTTCACTGCTTTCAACGCTTCCAGACGCGACAGCTCGGCAGAAAGCTTCTCATCGGCTTCGCTACGCGCCGCATCGATCAGCACTCTGGCCGCTTTTTCGGCCTGGGCTTCACCCAGTTGCAGAATGGCATGCACGTCCTGCTGCACCGCATTCACCAGCTTGCTGCCGGTATGGCGGTTCACCGCGCTCAGCTGACGGTTGAAGCTTTCAAACTCCACCTGGCCGGCCAGGTTCGTACCGTTTTTATCCAGCAGCAGACGCACCGGAGTTGGCGGCAGGAAGCGGTTAAGCTGAAGCTGTTTCGGCGCCTGCGCTTCCACAACGTAGATCAGCTCCACCAGCAGCGTGCCCACAGGCAAGGCTTTGTTCTTCAACAGGGAGATGGTGCTGCTGCCGGTATCGCCGGAGAGGATCAGATCCAGACCGTTGCGGATCAGCGGGTGCTCCCAGGTGATGAACTGTGCATCTTCGCGGGAAAGCGCCACATCACGCTCAAAGGTGATGGTGCAGCCGTCTTCCGGCAGGCCCGGGAAATCCGGCACCAGCATATGATCGGACGGGGTCAGCACGATCATGTTCTCGCCGCGATCGTCCTGGTTAATGCCGACGATGTCGAACAGGTTCATGGAGAAGCTGATCAGGCTGGTGTCATCGTCCTGTTCTTCGATACTTTCGGCCAGCTGCTGCGCTTTTTCACCGCCGTTGGAGTGGATCTCCAGCAGGCGATCGCGACCCTGCTCCAGCTGAGCTTTCAGCGCGTCGTGCTTCTCTCGACAGGATTTGATCAGCTCATCAAAGCCC
Organism: Enterobacter cloacae complex sp. S1; assembly: GCF_014930525.1. NCBI lineage: Bacteria > Pseudomonadati > Pseudomonadota > Gammaproteobacteria > Enterobacterales > Enterobacteriaceae > Enterobacter > Enterobacter cloacae complex sp. S1. Next base: position 94,981 of record NZ_JADBRE010000001.1, on the reverse strand, counting down.
TCGGTGTTTTCCGGAGCCGCGAGGTAACCGATCAGATCGCTATGCACCTGGTCATAAATGGTGCGGCCCGTCGGGCAGGTATGTTCAAACGCATCCAGGCCTTCGTGGTACCAGCGAACCAGAACGGACTGGGCGGTTTTCTCCAGATACGGAACGTGGATCTGAATATCGTGCGCCTGACCGATACGATCCAGACGGCCGATACGCTGCTCCAGCAGATCCGGGTTAAACGGCAGATCGAACATCACCAGATTGCTGGCGAACTGGAAGTTACGGCCTTCAGAACCGATTTCGGAGCACAGCAGAACCTGCGCGCCGCTGTCCTCTTCACTAAACCACGCCGCAGCGCGGTCGCGCTCGATAATAGACATGCCTTCATGGAACACGGCGGCGCGAATACCTTCGCGCTCGCGCAGCACTTGTTCAAGTTGCAGGGCGGTGGCTGCCTTGGCGCAGATCACCAGCACCTTCCGGGAACGGTGCGCGGTCAGATAACCCATTAACCACTCCACGCGCGGATCGAAGTTCCACCAGGTGCCAGTGTCGCCTTCAAATTCCTGATAAATTTGCTCCGGGTAGAGCATATCGCGCGCGCGATCTTCCGCTGATTTACGGGTGCCCATAATGCCGGAGACTTTAATCGCCGTCTGGTACTGAGTCGGCAGCGGCAGTTTGATGGTGTGCAGCTCGCGTTTCGGGAAGCCTTTCACGCCGTTACGGGTGTTGCGGAACAGCACGCGGCTGGTGCCGTGACGGTCCATCAGCATGTCGATCAGCTCTTTACGCGCAGATCCCGCATTATCGCTGTCGCTGTTCGCGGCCTGAAGCAGCGGCTCAATATCCTGCTCGCCGATCAGATCGCTGAGGGTGTTAAGTTCATCATTAGAGAGACGATTACCGGCCAGCAGCAGCGCGACGGCGTCCGCCACCGGACGGTAGTTTTTCTGCTCTTCAACAAACTGCTCAAAATCGTGGAAACGGTTCGGATCGAGCAGGCGCAGACGGGCGAAGTGGCTCTCAAGACCCAGCTGCTCCGGGGTGGCGGTCAGAAGCAGAACGCCCGGTACGCGCTCGGCAAGCTGCTCAATCGCCATGTATTCACGGCTTGGCGCATCTTCGCTCCAGACGAGGTGGTGTGCTTCGTCGACGACCATCAGATCCCATTCTGCGTCGCACAGGTGCTCCAGGCGCTGCTTGCTGCGGCGTACGAAGTCCAGGGAGCAGATCACCAGCTGTTCGGTTTCAAACGGGTTGTCCGCGTCGTGCTGGGCTTCGGCATAGCGCTCGTCGTCGAACAGGGAGAAGCGCAGGTTAAAGCGGCGCAGCATCTCGACCAGCCACTGGTGTTGCAGCGTTTCCGGCACCACAATCAGCACGCGCTCGGCAGCGCCAGAGAGCAGCTGCTGGTGCAGGATCATGCCTGCTTCGATGGTTTTACCCAGGCCCACTTCGTCAGCCAGCAGCACGCGAGGCGCATGGCGACGGCCCACGTCATGGGCGATATTCAGCTGATGGGGAATAAGGCTGGTACGCTGGCCGCGCAGGCCGCTCCACGGCATGCGGTACTGTTCACTCTGGAACTTACGCGCGCGGTAGCGCAGGGAGAAGCGATCCATTCGGTCGATTTGCCCGGCAAACAGACGGTCCTGCGGCTTGCTGAAAACCAGTTTGCTGTCGAGCAGCACTTCACGCAGGATAACATTCGTCTCGTCGGTATCAAGACGCGTTCCAATGTAGGCGAGCAGTCCATTCTCTTCTTTTACGTCTTCAACCTTCAGCTGCCAGCCTTCGTGGCTGGTCACGGTGTCGCCCGGATTGAACATTACGCGGGTAACAGGGGAGTCATTGCGAGCGTACAGGCGGTTTTCACCGGTAGCAGGGAAAAGGAGGGTAACCATGCGCGCATCGACGGCAACGACGGTTCCTAATCCAAGTTCGCTTTCTGTATCGCTGATCCAGCGTTGACCAAGTGTAAAAGGCATAGTTGTTCGGCTCTAATCTTTAATTGCAGGCAATAGTTCGACCCCGTCAAAAAAGACGGTCATCGAAAAATGGGTCCGGGAATGGAAAGGGCGCTATGGTACTGGATGGCAACGGTTTCGTCACGCGTCAAAATAGCCCAAGTTGTCCTGTCACTAGTGTAGCAAAGTCGTCATTGATGAACGGTAAAATTCCCTCCGCAACCGGCTGAAGCTGGCGGGTCAGGTAGTGATCGTAATCGAGCGGAGACTGCTGGTAATCAACGGGTTCCGGGCCGTTAGTTGTCCAGACGTATTTGATCGTACCCCGGTTCTGATACTGCGGCGCACGGCCCCGGCGAACATTCTCTTCATCCGCCAGCCGCGCGGCGCGTACGTGGGGAGGAACGTTACGTTGATATTCGGCCAGCGGGCGGCGCAGGCGCTTGCGATATACCAGCTGGTCATCCAGTTCACCGGCCATCAGGCTGGCGATGGTGTCGCGCACGTAGTCCTGATAGGGCTCGTTGCGAAACACCCGCAGGTAGAGGGTTTGCTGGAACTGCTGCGCCAGTGGCGTCCAGTCGGTGCGCACCGTCTCCAGCCCTTTAAAGACCATCCGCTGCGTGTCACCTTCCTCAATCAGCCCGGCGTAGCGCTTCTTGCTGCCCTGGTCGGTTCCGCGAATGGTCGGCATTAAAAAGCGGGCAAAATGGGTTTCAAACTCCAGCTCTAACGCGCTGGTTAACCGCTCTTTTTGCAAATTTTCGCGCCACCAGTCGTTCACGTAGGCGACCAGTTCTTTGCCGATTCGCGCAGCGTCGTCTTCTGAATGGGCCGCTTTCAGCCAGACAAAGGTGGAGTCGGTATCGCCATAAATAACGTCATAGCCCCGGGATTCAATCAGCGCTTTGGTCTGGCGCATAATGTCGTGCCCGCGCATGGTGATGGACGACGCCAGACGGGGATCAAAGAAGCGGCAGGCGCTGGTACCCAGCACGCCGTAAAAGGCGTTCATAATGATTTTCAGCGCCTGTGAGAGCGGCTTGTTGCCGTGGCGCTTGGCCTCGTCGCGGCCGTGCCAGATGTTTCCCACAATTTCGGGCAGGCAGTGTTTTTCGCGCGAGAAGCGAGCTCCAAGAAAACCTTCGGTGCTGTGCGCATCGTCTGGCTGCGCCATCCCCTCTACCAGCCCCACCGGATCAATCAGAAACGTGCGGATAATTGACGGGTACAGGCTTTTATAATCCAGCACAAGCACCGAGTCATACAGTCCGGGCCGTGAATCCATCACGTAACCGCCGGGGCTGGCCTGCGGCGGCACGTCGCCAAGGTTAGGGGCGACATACCCTGCCCGGTGCATCCGGGGGAAATAGAGGTGGCTGAAGGCCGCTACCGAGCCGCCGTGCCTGTCGACCGCAAGGCCGTTCACCGTCGCCCGCTCCAGCAGGAACGACATAATCTCGGTTTTGTGGAAGATCTGCGTCACCAGCTCGCAATCCTTCAGGTTATAGGTAGCGAGCGCCGGCTTATCTTCATTAAAGCGCCGGTCGATCTCGTCCATTCGGTCCCAGGGATTGTCGATGGATTTACCTTCGCCGAGCAGTTCCTGGGCGACCGCTTCCAGCGAGAAGGAAGAGAAGTTCCAGAAGGCGGATTTCAGCGCCTCGATGCCGTCGATAATCAGGCGACCGTTAGCCTGCGCGAAGAAAACACCGTTCTTGAAACCGTGCTCACGCCACTCCAGCTCGCTGTTGCCGCGCCCCAGAATCAGCGGGATACGGTAACGCTCGGCATGTTTTTGCAGCACGCGCAGGTCAAACTGCACTACGTTCCAGCCGATCAGAACATCCGGATCGTGCTCGGCAAACCACTGGTTAAGCTTCTCCAGCAGTTGCGGGCGGCTGTTGACGTACTCCAGATTAAAATCCAGCGCGGACGCATCGCCGTTCGGCGGCCCGAGCATATAGACAACCCGCTGCCCACAGCCTTCCAGGCCAATGCAGTACAGTTCGCCGTGGCGGGTGGTTTCAATATCCAGCGACACCCACTTTAGCGGCGGGCGATAGTGCGGATTAGGCTTCAGGCGCGCGTTAACGATCCTGCCGTTTTGCGCGGCGCCATCTACCCAGACGGGGGCGGTGATAAACCGCTCCATCAGAAAGCGTTCAGGCGGGCGAATGTCGGCCTCGTAAAGCGTCACGCCCGCTTCACGGAGCAGTTTTTCATAGCGCATTAACTGGCGATGGGCGCGGCAGTAGAGGCCGTAAACCGGCTGGCGGTGGAAATCTTTCAGCTGAAGCGGCGTAAGGCGCCAGTTGTTTTCGCCGCGCAGCAGTTGTTTCACTTTCTCGACGTGAGCTTCAGGAATAAAGGCCACGGACTCCTGCGGCGGGAGCGTAACGTTTAGTGGGCCGTTGTCCGTTGCCAGCCAGAATTCAACCTCAGTACCCTGAGGGGTATCCCGCCAGTGTCTGGTCAGTAAAAAGCCTTCTTGCGCCTGCGTCACGGCGTTATCCCATAAAACAAAACCAGGCCTGATTATAGCCTGGTTGAGGGGTGTTTGCTGGGGTTTTATACAGTGCCCGTTCCGCCGGATGGCGCTGCGCTTATCCGGCCTACAGGTTCCGCAGGCCCGGTAAGCGCAGCGTCACCGGGCAAGGGTTTACTGCCCGTAGTAGGCTTTCGCACCGTGCTTACGCAGGTAATGCTTATCCAGCAGGGTTTGCTGCATATCCGGCAGCTGCGGTGCCAGCTGGCGGCAGAAGATCCCCATATAGGCGACTTCCTCCAGCACGATCGCGTTGTGCACCGCGTCCTCCGCGTTTTTACCCCAGGCAAACGGGCCGTGGGAGTGCACCAGCACGCCGGGCATTTGCGTCGCGTCGATTCCCTGTTTTTCGAAGGTTTCGACAATCACGTTCCCCGTTTCCCATTCGTACTCACCGCCGATCTCCGCATCGGTCATCAGACGCGTGCAGGGAATGGTGCCGTAAAAGTAGTCCGCGTGGGTGGTGCCGGTGGCCGGAATAGGCTGGCCCGCCTGCGCCCAGATGGTCGCGTGACGCGAATGGGTATGCACAATCCCGCCGATGGTCGGGAAGGCCTGATACAGCAGGCGATGAGTGGGCGTATCGGAGGAGGGCTTTTTATTGCCTTCAACCACTTCACCCGTTTCGATGCTGACCACCACCATGTCTTCTGCGGTCATTACCGTGTAATCCACGCCGGAAGGCTTGATCACGAACACCCCTTTTTCCCGGTCAACGGCGCTGACGTTGCCCCATGTCAGGGTTACGAGGTTATGTTTTGGCAGCGCCAGGTTGGCTTCGAGTACCTGACGTTTGAGATCTTCTAACATTGTCGTCTCCTGCCGGATGGCGCTGCGCTTATCCGGCCTACAGAACCGTAGGCCCGGTAAACGAAGTGCCACCGGGCACTCCGTACTTAGCGTTTTGAACCGTAATAGACTTCGTTCCAGCGCAGCGCGTCTTTAAAGGCTGGCAGACGGGTGTCGTTATCAATTACGGTCAGTTCGATGTCGTGCAGCTCGGCAAACTGACGCATATCGTTCAGGTCAAGCGCGTGGCTGAATACGGTGTGGTGCGCGCCGCCGGCCAGGATCCAGGCTTCCGAGGCGGTTGGCAGGTCAGGCTGTGCTTTCCACAAAGCGTTGGCGACCGGCAGCTTCGGCAGAGAATGCGGGGTTTCAACCGCATCGACGCAGTTCACCAGCAGGCGGAAACGATCGCCGAGGTCAATCAGGCTGGCGTTAATGGCCGGGCCGGTACGGGTGTTGAAGATCAGACGGGCCGGATCCGCTTTGCCGCCAATGCCGAGGTACTGCACGTCGAGGATCGGTTTCTCTTCAACCGCGATGGATGGACACACTTCCAGCATGTGCGAGCCGAGCACCAGATCGTTGCCGTTCTCGAAGTGGTAGGTGTAGTCCTCCATAAAAGAGGTGCCGCCCTGTAGACCGGTCGACATCACCTTCATGATGCGAAGCAGAGCGGCAGTTTTCCAGTCGCCTTCGCCCGCAAAGCCGTAGCCCTGCTGCATCAGACGTTGTACCGCCAGACCCGGGAGCTGTTTCAGGCCGTGGAGATCTTCAAAGGTGGTGGTGAAGGCATGGAAGCCGCCCTGTTCCAGAAAACGCTTCATGCCCAGCTCAATACGTGCGGCATCCAGCACGTTCTGGCGCTTGTCACCGTTGACCTGTGCCGCAGGCGTCAGGCGATAGCTGCTTTCGTACTCGTCCACCAGCGCGTTAACGTCGCCATCGCTGATGTCATTCACCACCTGCACCAGGTCGCCCACCGCCCAGGTGTTGACGGAGAAGCCAAATTTAATCTGCGCGGCCACTTTATCACCGTCGGTGACCGCCACTTCGCGCATGTTGTCGCCGAAACGCACCACTTTCAGGTGGCGGGTATCCTGCTTAGATACCGCCTGACGCATCCAGGAGCCAATGCGTTTTTGTGCCTGACCGTCCTGCCAGTGCCCGGTCACCACGGCATGCTGTTGACGCATGCGCGCGCCGATGAAGCCGAACTCGCGGCCGCCGTGCGCGGTCTGGTTCAGGTTCATGAAGTCCATGTCGATGCTGTCCCACGGCAGGGAGGCGTTGAACTGCGTGTGGAATTGCAGCAGCGGTTTGTTGAGGATAGCCAGGCCGTTGATCCACATTTTGGCTGGCGAGAAGGTGTGCAGCCACACCACCAGGCCAGCGCATTTGTCATCGTAATTGGCATCGCGGCAAATGTTGGTGATTTCGTCCGGGGTGGTACCCAGCGGCTTCAGCACCAGTTTGCACGGCAGTTTGGCTTCCGCGTTCAGCGCATTCACAACGTGCTCCGCGTGTTTCGTCACCTGCTGCAACGCTTCCGGTCCGTACAAATGCTGGCTGCCAATCACAAACCACACTTCATAATTATTAAAAATGGTCATTATCGTGTCCTTAATGTGTCAGGGTTGCCGTAGTATCCGCGGTGCTTTTGGCCGGGGCGGCGACAGGGAGATAGTGAAGTTCGGCGCTTTTTGCCCATTGCTGGTAGCGCTGATAAAGCTGTTCAAAGCGTTGTGCCTGCTGAGTCTGCGGCTGGAGCGTACTTTCGACGGCGCTCGCCATATGCTGTTGCGCGGTCGGGATATCCGCATGTACGCCTGCGGCCACGGCAGCGAAAATCGCCGCGCCCAGCGCACAGCACTGATCGGAGGCCACAATTTGCAGCGGCCGGTTCAGCACGTCGCAGCAGGCCTGCATAATCACCGGGTTTTTACGGGCGATGCCGCCCAGCGCCATCACGTTGTTCACGTCAATGCCCTGCCCGGTGAAGCACTCCATAATGGCGCGCGCGCCGAATGCGGTGGCGGCGATCAGGCCGCCAAACAGCGCGGGCGCGTCGGTCGCGAGGTTGAGATCGGTAATCACTCCTTTCAGACGCTGGTTGGCAAACGGCGTACGACGGCCGTTGAACCAGTCCAGCACCACCGGCAGGTGGTCGAGAGACGGATTTTTTGCCCAGGCTTCGGTGAGCTGCGGCAGGAGCTGTTTTTTGCTCGCCGTAATCTGCGTTTTCAGTTCAGGATGCGCGGCAGCCAGCTGATCCAGCGGCCAGCCGAGCACGCGGCCAAACCAGGCGTAGATATCGCCGAAGGCGGACTGACCCGCTTCGAGGCCGATAAAATCGGGTACCACGCTGCCGTCAACCTGACCGCAAATGCCTTTCACCGCGCGGTCGCCGACGCTGGCTTTATCTGCCGTCAGAATGTCACAGGTGGAGGTGCCGATAACTTTCACCAGCGTGTTGGGCTGCGCACCCGCGCCCACGGCACCCATATGGCAGTCGAACGCGCCGCCGGAAATGGTCACGTTTTGCGGCAGACCGAGGCGTTTCGCCCACTCTTCGCAGAGCGTGCCGACCGGAATATCGGCGGTGAAGGTGTCGGTAAACAGCGGGTATGTCAGGTTTTTGTTGATGATCGGGTCGAGTTCATCGAAGAACGCTGCCGGAGGCAGCCCCCCCCAGCTTTCATGCCACAGCGATTTATGCCCGGCGCTGCAACGGCCACGGCGGATATCCTGCGGGCGAGTGGTGCCGGAGAGCAGGGCGGGAACCCAGTCGCATAGCTCAATCCATGATGCCGCTGCCTGTGCGACCGACGCGTCCGCGCGGGTAACGTGCAGGATCTTGGCCCAGAACCACTCGCTGGAGTAAATCCCGCCGATGTAGCGGGAGTAGTCAGTTTTGCCCGGCTGATGGCATAAGCGGGTGATGGCTTCCGCCTCTTCCACGGCGGTATGGTCTTTCCACAGTACAAACATGGCGTTCGGGTTGTCGGCAAACTCCGGTCGCAGCGCCAGTACGCGGCCTTCGGCATCGACAGGAGCAGGCGTTGAGCCGGTGCTGTCAACGCCAATCCCCACGACATCGGCCCGCTGGGCGTCCGTCAACTCCGCCAGCACGGTTTTGATCGCCGCTTCCATTGATTCAATGTAATCACGCGGGTGGTGGCGGAACTGGTTGTTCGGCGCATCGCAGTAGCGCCCCTCTTGCCAGCGCGGATACCACTCAACGCTGGTTGCTATCTCCAGGCCAGTCGTACAGTCCACTGCCAGCGCGCGAACTGAGTCGCTGCCAAAATCGAGGCCAATTGCAATTGCCATGGTGTTGCTCCATCCAAAAAACAGGTATGGAAGAACATTAGAGACTGGGGACAAAAATCGTCAGGCAGGATCCGCTAATCTTATGGACTAAATTGCTGTAGCCACGCAAAGTGTGACGCCGTGCAAATATTCTATGTGGACATTTCTGCCGCACTTATAGACACTTTTGTTACTGCTTATCTGCCCGTACTGGCGGACAAATCAGGGGGAAAGGCTGAAACATGGCGGACGTAAAAGAGGCGTGATGCTTTTTGGATCTTTTCGCGGGCCATTTTTATACTGCTTTTATCGATATGGACAATTGGTTTCCTTCAGGACCCTTGGGAGAACTGAATCTATGGCCGAACCGCAAAACGATCCCTTACTGCCGGGCTACTCATTTAACGCCCATCTGGTGGCGGGGCTGACGCCAATTGAGGCCGAGGGATATCTCGATTTTTACGTCGATCGCCCTCTTGGCATGAAGGGATATATCCTCAACCTGACCGTACGCGGAGAAGGGGTCGTCAAAAACGGGGATCAGCAGTTTATCTGCCGCCCCGGTGATATGCTGCTGTTCCCGCCGGGGGAGATCCACCACTACGGGCGCCATCCGGATGCCAAAGAGTGGTATCACCAGTGGGTCTATTTCCGTCCGCGCGCCTACTGGCAGGAGTGGCTCTCGTGGCCGGCCATTTTCGCCCATACCGGTTTATATCGCCCGGATGAGGCGCATCTGGCGCAGTTCCGTGAGCTGTTCGCACAGATTATTGAGGCAGGGCAGGCGGGCGGGCGCTACGCCGAACTGCTGGCCATCAACCTGCTTGAACAGGTGCTGCTGCGCCGCATGGAGGCCATCAACGAGTCGCTTAATCCGCCGCTGGACAACCGCGTCCGCGACGCCTGCCAGTACATCAGCGACCACCTTGCCGACAGCCAGTTTGATATTGCCAGCGTCGCCCAGCATGTGTGTCTGTCGCCGTCACGGCTCTCTCATCTGTTCCGCCAGCAGCTTGGCGTGAGTGTACTCAGCTGGCGTGAGGATCAGCGCATCAGCCAGGCGAAACTGCTGCTCAGCACCACCCGAATGCCTATCGCCACCGTCGGGCGTAACGTCGGCTTTGAAGATCAGCTCTATTTCTCTCGCGTGTTTAAGAAGTGCACCGGTGCCAGCCCGAGCGAATTCCGTGCGGGATGTGAATAATCGGTAAACATTCAGGTGAACTTCAGGCGCATCTTGTAAACTATTCAGACAATTGATGCCTTGACGCGGTGCAGGGCGCTAAGCAGAATCGCTGATTCGTTTTCTGACCGGAATAGTTATGCAGGCATTGCTGGAACATTTTATTACCCAGTCCGTTATGTATTCGCTCATCGCCGTGGCGCTGGTGGCGTTTCTGGAGTCGCTGGCGCTGGTCGGGCTGATCCTGCCCGGCACCGTGATGATGGCAGGGCTTGGGGCGCTTATCGGCAGCGGCGAGGTCAATTTCTGGCAGGCGTGGATGGCCGGTATCATCGGTTGTTTGCTGGGGGACTGGATCTCCTTCTGGCTGGGCTGGCGCTTTAAGAAGCCGCTGCACCGCTGGTCGTTCATGAAAAAAAACAAAGCGCTGCTGGATAAAACCGAGCACGCGCTGCACCAGCACAGCATGTTCACCATCCTCGTGGGGCGCTTCGTTGGCCCAACGCGCCCGCTGGTGCCGATGGTGGCCGGGATGCTGGATCTGCCCGTCGCGAAGTTTGTGGTGCCGAACATCATCGGCTGCGTCTTCTGGCCGCCGTTCTACTTCCTGCCGGGGATCCTGGCGGGTGCGGCCATCGATATTCCTGACGGTATGCAAAGCGGTGAGTTCAAGTGGCTGCTGCTGGGAACGGCGGTCCTGCTGTGGCTGGCGGTCTGGCTCTGCTGGCGCCTGTGGCGCAGCGCGAAAGCCAGTGTTAATCGCCTGACGCGCTATCTTCCGCGCTCTCGTCTTTTGTGGCTGGCCCCGCTGACGCTGGGAGTGGCCGTGGTGGCGCTGATCGCGCTGATCCGCCACCCGCTGATGCCGGTGTACGGCGAGATCCTGTTGAAGGTGGTGAGCCGTTAAGGTGTTTCCCTCTCCCTGTGGGAGAGGGCCAGGGTGAGGGCATCAGACCGCACGAATACCCAACAATGAAGACGCCCCCGCCTTACCACTCAGAAGTTCTTCTGTTTCCCCATCCCACAGAATACGTCCCTCCGCGATCACCACCGATCGCGGCGCGATGCGTGCGGCATCTTCGATGCTATGCGAAACCATCAGCATCGTCAGTTGCTCGCGCTCGCAAACCTCCTCAACCAGCGAGAGCATCTCCTGACGCAGGGCGGGGTCGAGCGCCGAAAAGGGTTCGTCGAGCAGCAGCAGCGGCTGCTTGCGCACCAGACAGCGTGCCAGCGCCACGCGCTGGCGCTGGCCGCCGGAAAGCTCACCCGGTAGTCTGTTGATAAACGCAGCCAGGCCCATTTGTTCGGCGATCGCCTCCAGCGTCTGACGCTGCGCAACACTGAGCTTTAACCCCGGCTCCATACCCAGCGCGATGTTCTGCCACACCGTAAGATGATTGAACAGATTGTTTTCCTGGAACAGCATCGACACCGGGCGCTTAGCCGGCGGAGCGTAGGTATATTCGCCATTATCAATGACGATCGACCCGCTGGCAGGCTGCAAAAAACCGGCAATCAGATTGAGCAGAGTACTTTTTCCGGCCCCGCTGGGGCCAAGCACTGCGATTCGCTCTCCCTGACGAACGTAGAGGGTAAAACGCATTGGCAGGTGCTCATAAAGCCAGGTTACATCAGTCAGTTTTAACATCACGCCCCGGAAGTTTTTCGATAACACTAAATAACGCAAAGCACAGCACCAGCAGTAAAAGTGCCGTGACGGCGCCGTCCTGGCTACGATAGGAGCCAATTTGCTGATAAAGCCAGAACGGCAGCGTGCGAAAATCCTCGTTGCCAAAGAGGGCCACAACGCCAAAATCGCCAATCGACAGCACGCAGGCAAACGCCAGCGCCTGAGCCAGCGGACGCTTTAGCGCGCGGAGTTCGACCACCTTCAGACGCTGCCAGCCCTGCATGCCCAGCGACTGACACAGCAAACTGTAGCGGCTGTTGACGTCGCGCATTGGGTTTTCCAGCACCTTGAGCGCGTAAGGGATAGCCATCAGCGCGTTGGTAAAAATGACGATGCCGTCGGCGCTTTCCGGCAGGCCGATAGTGCTGTTGAACAGTAAAAAGAATCCGGTCGCCAGCACAATGCCCGGCATCGCCAGGATCAGCATACCCGTCAGTTCCAGCGCGTGTCCGGCTTTACGGGCATGACGCGCGTACAGCTCGCGGCTGCTCCAGAGCAGCATCATGGTCAGGATCACGCACAGCAGCCCGGCTGCCAGCGCAATGCGCAATGAGGTCCACGTCGCCTGCCACAGGACAGGCTGTTGCAGTACCGACAACACATTGCGATTCAGACCATCAACGATAACGGCCAGCAGCGGGGGCAGCAGAAGCAGGAGTGCCAGCGCGATCAGCATAAAATCCGCGACGCGGCTGTGCAGGCTGTCCTGCGGATCGCGCCAGCCTGTCAAGTGATTGCTGCCTGTGGGGATCGCTTTACTCAGCCGCTGGCTGAGTAACACCAGCGCCAGGCAGCAGACCATCTGCACCATCGCCAGCAGCGCGGCGCGGCCCGGATCGTAGTCGTAACTTAAGGCCTGATAGATCGCCAGCTCAATGGTGGTGGCCTGCGGCCCGCCGCCGAGAGAAAGCACGGTCGCGAAGCTGGCGAAGCAGAGCATAAAGATTAGCGCGGCCACCGGGGCAATCTGGCGTCGCAGCCACGGCCATTCGACAAAGCGGAAGAACGACCAGCCGCGCATGCCAAGCTGAGCGGCAATCTGACGCTGCTCACCGGGAATGTTTTCCAGCGCCTGTAAAAAGAGGCGCGTCGCCATCGGCATATTGAAAAAAATATGCGCAAGCAGAATGCCTTTCAGGCCGTAAGGGGAGAAGGTCCATTCCAGACCAAGCAGGTTGAAGAGGGATGCCAGCCAGCCCTGCCGACCGTAGACGCTCAGAATACCGAACACCGCCACCAGCACGGGCAGGATCAGCGTCATCGCGCACAGCCGCAGCAGGGCAAGCCTGCCGGGAAAACGTCTGCGATAGAGGGCGCGTGCGAGGAAAATGGCCGGGATCGCCGACAGCAGCGCGGAGAGAAACGCCTGCCAGAAGGAGAAGCGGATGACGTGCCAGAGATAGCTGTCGTGCCAGAGGGCGAGCAGATCGCTCTCTGGCGCGTTAAACCACAGCGCAAGGAATGCACCCAGGCTGACGACCACCATCAGTATGGCGGCGAGCAGCCCGGGAACTAACCAGCCGGGGATCAGCGGCTGACGGCGCGTTGCCATTCACTAATCCATGCGGCGCGCTGGGCGGCAACCTGCTGCGGCGTAAATTCCAGTGAGGTTTGCGGCTTGTTTAGCTGCTCAAAGCCTGCCGGCAGCGCAACGTCAGTGACCGGGTACATCCAGTTTCCTGTCGGAATAGCATTCTGGAATGCCGGGGAGACCATAAATTTCAGGAATTTTTCGGCAAGCTCCGGCTGTTTGCTCGCGGCGGTGCGGGCGGCCACTTCCACCTGCAAATAATGCCCTTCAGCAAAGTTCGCGGCGGCGTAGTTATCCTTCTTCTCGGCGATAATGTGGTAGGCCGGAGAGGTAGTGTAGCTCAGCACCAGATCGCTTTCGCCTTTCAGGAACAGGCCGTAGGCTTCGCTCCAGCCTTTGGTGACGGTAACGGTTTTCGCGGCCAGCTTCTGCCACGCTTCCGGCGTTTTATCCCCGTAGACTTTCTGCATCCACAATAGCAGCCCCAGACCCGGCGTGCTGGTACGCGGATCTTCATAAATTACGCGCCATTTCTGGTCACTTTCGACCAGCTCTTTCAGGCTTTTGGGCGGATTCTTCAGCTTGTTTTTATCGTAGACAAACGCAAAGTAACCGTAATCAAAGGGAACGAAGGTGTCGTTTTTCCAGCCGCCCGGTACGTTGACGGCATCTGACGCCACACCGCTTTTGGCGAACAGTCTGGTTTGGGTGGCGGCTTCCAGCAGGTTGTTATCCAGCCCGAGCACCACGTCGGCTTTGCTGTTTTTGCCTTCCATGCGCAGACGGTTGAGCAGCGAGACGCCATCTTCCAGCGCCACGAATTTCAGCTCGCAGTTGCAGTCGGCTTCAAAGGCTTTTTTTACCACCGGGCCGGGGCCCCAGTCGGCGGAGAAGGAGTCGTAGGTATAGACCGTCAGAACGGGCTTAGCAAAAACAGGCAGCGCAAACAGCGCCAGCAGAGGAAGAACGTTTTTTAACACTTTGCACCTCAGGGTTGAGTGGCAAAGGATTTTGAGAGACAGCCTCAAATCCCTTCGCCGGCGTTATCCGGATCAGGTTCGACGGGTATTATCTCAGCGCACATCAGTGATGCAGCACCCCGTTGAGAACGGCGCTATTGTAATGATTTGGTGAATATTACGAAAGCGTTATGGCTCCGGCGGCGCAAACCAGGCGGATTTAAAATCAAACCAGCCGAGGGTATTCATCCGCAGGCCGCGCATGCTGCGCTGCCCCTGGATCAGCAGCCAGTGGTGAATCAGCGGTACGATCGTCTGCCCGGTCAGTAATTCCTGACACCAGGCGGCCAGATCCATTTCTCCCGCCCGCCACCGCGCGGCGTCCTGCTGCCAGTCCCGGTTGATACAGTGCTGAATCAGGGGCACCTCGTACAGGTGAGAAAAGAGCGAGAAATCAAGCGGCAGCGTAAAGTTTGCGCTGTTGAGCCAGATATCGCTGATGACGTCTCCGCGATGCCATTCATCATAATCGACTTCCTGTATCGCCAGCGTCACGCCTTCGGCTGCCAGCAGCGTGCTCATGATCCTCGCCAGAAAACGATGCTCAATGTGATCGCGATAGTAGCTGAGGGTGATGGTCTCCAGTCCGGCAGGCTTTTCACTGCGGACGGGCTGCGCATGGTGCCAGCGTGGGAGCAGGCCATAGGCCGGGAACCACCAGGTCTGGTATTGCTCCTCTGCGTGATAAATCAGGTTAGCGGGCGCCAGAATATGGCTTATCCACCTGCGGACGTCGTGGTTTGCCCCGCGATGGCTGCGGCCATCAAAGAGCAGGTAGTAGCAGCCCTCCTCCAGGCGGCTTTCGAACGCCTTTTCACCGGCTGTTGGCCCTTCCAGGGTCAGGCCTGCGCTCAGCTCTTCGTTGAGATCCGGTAACACCCAGACGTTCACTTCGTCGATCAACGCCCTATAGCCAAAGTAATCATCAAAGGCGCGGATCTTCAGCTGATTACTGTTATTTCGTGTAACGGAGTAGGGGCCCGTACCAATCGGCTGGCTGGAAAAATTGTTCAGGGAGCGCCACTCGGCAGGCAGGATCATTGATGGCACGTAGCCCAGAAGCCACGGAAGCCATTTGTCCGGCTGCGAAAGCTCAATATCCAGCGTCCAAGCCGTTGGAGAGTGGATCCGTGCGATATGCGAATAGAGCGGCAGCGTGCGGGCGCGCTCTAAAGAGACGATTACGTCGCGCATCTCCAGCTCGCGTCCATGGTGGAAATGAATGCCGGGGCGTAGAAAGAAGCGCCAGTGCAGCGGAGACACCTGTTGCCAGTGATGGGCAATATCCGCTTCCAGTTCCCCGTTTTCCTCATTTATCCGCGTCAGACCGCTGAATATCTGCCGGGCCATGTGGGTTTCAGAGCGACGTAACGCCGTACCGGGCAACAGATTTTTCATTGGGCGGTAGTAAAGTACCCGCAGAATGTGGCGTCCCTGACGAAAGCTGCGTCCCAGATGCGAGACCAGCATCTGGCGCACGGCGGCTTTGTCGCCCACCAGCTGGACCAGCTGATCGATGCGGTCCTGCTCCAGCAGATCCTCCGCCCGCTGTTGCTGTAGCGCCAGGCCGGTATAAAGGAAAGTCAGGCGCGAGCGCTTGCCGCGTCCGGCTTCGGCCTCCCAGTTTAGCCAGCCCTGCTGCTGCATGGTATTAAGGAGCGTGCGCATATGACGCCGGGAGCAGTTGAGGAGCTCGGCCAGCTCGTTCAGCGTGGTCTCCTGCGATTGCCCCTCGCAGCACTGCCAGAGGCGGATAAATTGTTGTTGCAGACGACCGGAAGGCATAAAAGGGGAACTCCTGACAAAAAATCAGCAATTTATTAATCCCTATATTAAGCCAATAATCCTTTTCGATGAAGCGAGGAGGTAAATTATGAAGAGGTCTACCGCACGTCAGTTTTATCAGCACTATTTTTCAGCGACAAAGGGAGTGTCCTGGCTGGCCCGCCAGTGCGCAGAGCAGCGGCTGAGAATACTGGAAGATCTGATGCAGTGGGACGTTACGAAACCGACCTCTTCTCGCTAACTCGCCTCGATCATGTGTGACTGAGTATTGGTGCTAATCACCCGCCAGCAAAATGTTTTTTGCTGGCTTTTTTCGTTTACTATTTCACCCAATTTCGATTCGCTTTCATAAGGACTTGCAAATGCTCTGGTTGATGACGATGGGGCGACGCCTGAATGGCGTGTACGCCGCTTTTATGCTGGTGGCCTTCATGATGGGCGTGGCCGGCGCGCTACAGGCGCCGACGTTGAGCCTGTTTCTCAGCCGCGAGGTGGGGGCGCAGCCGTTTTGGGTGGGTCTGTTCTACACCGTCAACGCCATTGCCGGGATCCTCGTCAGCCTGTGGCTGGCGAAACGATCCGACAGCCAGGGCGATCGCCGCAAGCTGATCCTCTTTTGTTGCGCCATGGCCGTGGGCAACGCGCTGCTGTTTGCCTTCAACCGCCATTACCTGACGCTCATTACCTGCGGCGTGCTGCTGGCCTCTCTGGCGAACACCGCCATGCCGCAACTGTTCGCCCTGGCCCGGGAGTACGCCGACAGCTCGGCGAGAGAAGTGGTGATGTTCAGCTCGGTGATGCGTGCGCAGCTCTCTCTCGCGTGGGTCATCGGTCCGCCGCTGGCGTTTATGCTGGCGCTGAACTACGGCTTCACCACCATGTTTTCCATCGCGGCGGGGATTTTTGTCATCAGCCTGGCGCTGATAGCCTTTGCGCTGCCATCGGTGGCGCGCGTAGAGCAGGTGACGGACAAGCCCATCACGCAGGTGAGCGGCTGGCAGGATAAAAACGTCCGCATGTTGTTTATCGCCTCCACGCTGATGTGGACCTGCAACACCATGTACATTATTGATATGCCGCTGTGGATCAGCAGCGATCTGGGACTGCCCGACAAGCTGGCGGGTATTCTGATGGGCACCGCTGCCGGGCTGGAGATCCCGGCGATGATTCTGGCGGGTTACTACGTCAAACGTTTCGGAAAGCGTCGGATGATGGTCGTCGCCGTGGCGGCCGGGGTACTGTTCTACGCGGGGCTGATCCTGTTCCATTCGCGTGAAGCTTTGCTGGCGTTACAGCTCTTTAACGCGGTGTTTATCGGAATCGTTGCCGGGATAGGCATGCTCTGGTTCCAGGATTTAATGCCGGGGCGCGCAGGCTCCGCGACCACGCTGTTTACCAACAGTATCTCTACCGGTGTGATTCTGGCAGGGGTGATTCAGGGTGCGCTGGCGCAAAGCTATGGGCATCCATCCGTGTACTGGGTGATAGCGGCGATTTCGATTGTCACGCTGGTGTTGACGTGTCGGGTAAAAGACGTTTGATTCTGGAAGGCGGCTTCACGAAATGAAACGATTTTCTGACAGGCGCAGAGAAGGCGCATAGAGTGCGTGACGGGTGCTTGAGGCTGTTTGCCTCAGGCTTTCGCAAGAGGCAAACAGTGGAGAGTCCCACATCAAAAAAACTGATGGGGAGACCAACTTCACAACCAACATTGCGAGGTTAGTCTCTTCATTGCCGAAAAGCAATAAGGAGGCTGGAATGCCAAAACGTACTCTGCTGTTAGGTTTGTTTCTGATCTGTACGACGCTGTTGATCTTCACCTGGATGGTGCGCGACTCGCTGTGTGAGCTGCACTTCAGACAGGAGAAAACAGAGCTGGCGGCAGTGTTGGCTTACGAAGCAAAACGTTAGCAGTATTGGCGGGGAGTTTTCCCCGCCTCTCCAGAGTGGTTGAGCCTCAACGCACCCTTATCAATGGCCCGCGCCCTGCGGGCCATTGCCTTTAGCCCATAAACGCAGGCTGTTTTTTCTCGTAGGCGGAGATGGCCTCTTCGTGCTGGAGCGTCAGGCCAATGCTGTCCAGACCGTTCAGCATGCAATGGCGGCGGAACGCATCAATGCTGAAGCTGTAGGTCTTATCCCCGGCTTTGACCACTTCCGCTTCCAGATCCACCTCAAACGAAATCCCGGGATTCGCCTGCACCAGCGCAAACAGTTCATCGACCTGTTCGTCACTCAGCGTCACCGGCAGTAGCTGGTTGTTGAAGCTGTTGCCGTAGAAGATATCCGCGAAGCTCGGGGCGATAACCACCTTAAAGCCGTAGTCGGTTAATGCCCAGGGCGCATGTTCACGCGACGATCCGCAGCCAAAGTTTTCCCGCGCCAGCAAAATGGAGGCGCCTTTGTATTCCGGAAAGTTCAGGACGAATTCCGGGTTCGGCACTTCGCCTTTATCGTCGAGGAAACGCCAGTCGTTGAACAGATGCGCACCAAAACCCGTGCGCGTCACTTTCTGTAAAAACTGCTTAGGAATGATCGCGTCGGTATCGACGTTAGCGGCGTCCAGAGGGACAACCCGGCCCGTATGTTGGGTAAATTTCTCTGCCATGATTGTCTCCTTATTTCAGGCTGCGAATATCGGCGAAATGACCGGTGACTGCCGCAGCGGCGGCCATTGCCGGGCTGACCAGGTGGGTGCGCCCACCGCGGCCCTGACGGCCTTCAAAGTTACGGTTGCTGGTGGAGGCACAGCGCTCGCCCGGATTCAGGCGGTCGTTGTTCATGGCCAGACACATGGAGCAACCCGGCAGGCGCCACTCGAAGCCTGCTTCAATAAAGATCTTATCCAGACCCTCCGCTTCCGCCTGGGCTTTCACCGGCCCGGAGCCCGGCACAACCAGCGCCTGCACGCCCGGCGCCACTTTGCGGCCTTTAGCAATTTCTGCCGCTGCGCGTAAATCTTCAATACGGGAGTTGGTACAGGAGCCGATGAATACTTTATCAATGCTCACGTCGGTCAGCGGTACGCCGGGTTTCAGCCCCATGTAAGCCAGCGCTTTTTCCGCACTGGCACGTTCGACCGGATCGGCAAAGGAGGCCGGGTCAGGAATGCTGTCGTTGACGGAAATCACCTGGCCCGGGTTGGTGCCCCAGGTGACCTGCGGGGCGATCTCTTCCGCCTGTAACGTCACAACGGCATCAAAAATTGCCCCCTCGTCCGTTTTCAGGGTTTTCCAGTACGCTACCGCGTCGTCAAAATCCTGTCCTTTCGGGGCATGCAGACGCCCCTTCACATAATTGAAGGTGGTTTCGTCTGGGGCCACCAGGCCTGCTTTGGCGCCCATCTCAATGGCCATGTTGCACAGGGTCATACGACCTTCCATGCTCAGTGCCTGGATAGCGTCGCCGCAGAACTCAACGACGTGACCGGTGCCGCCTGCGCTGCCGGTTTTGCCGATAATCGCCAGCACGATATCTTTCGCGGTGATACCCGGTGCGGCTTTGCCCTTCACCTCAATCTTCATGGTTCTGGCGCGGCCCTGCTTCAGGGTCTGCGTCGCCAGAACGTGTTCAACTTCAGAGGTGCCAATCCCGAACGCCAGGGCGCCAAATGCGCCGTGCGTCGCGGTGTGGGAGTCGCCGCAGACGATGGTCATGCCCGGCAGCGTAATCCCCTGCTCAGGCCCCATTACGTGGACGATGCCCTGATAGGGGTGGTTCAGATCGTACAGCTCCACGCCAAACTCGTTACAGTTCTTAATCAGCTCCTGCATCTGGATACGCGCCATCTCGCCAGATGCATTGATGTCTTTGGTCTGGGTGGAAACGTTGTGATCCATCGTGGCAAAGGTTTTACCCGGCTGACGCACCGGGCGCTTGTGCGCGCGCAGGCCGTCAAATGCCTGAGGAGAGGTCACTTCGTGTACCAGATGACGGTCGATGTACAACAGTGGGGTTTCGTTTGGTGCTTCGTAAACAACGTGCGCATCAAACAACTTCTCATATAACGTCTTAGCCATGATTACACCCCTTCAGCGACATAGCGGGCAATGATGTCGCCCATTTCATCGGTACTGACTGCCGCCGTGCCGCGTGCTAAATCACCGGTACGGACGCCTTCTTCTAACGCCCGGTTAATGGCGTTTTCAATTGCGGTTGCTGCTTCGCCTGCATCCAGGCTGTAGCGCAGCAGCAGAGCCAGGGAGAGGATCTGCGCAATCGGGTTGGCGATGTTTTTACCCGCGATATCCGGGGCAGAACCACCTGCTGGTTCATACAGACCAAACCCTTCTTCGTTCAGGCTTGCGGATGGCAGCATCCCCATGGAGCCGGTGATCATCGCGCATTCATCCGAGAGAATATCGCCGAACAGGTTGGAGCACAGCAGCACGTCAAACTGGGACGGATCTTTAATCAACTGCATCGTTGCGTTGTCGATATACATATGCGACAGCGCAACGTCCGGGTACTGCTTAGCGACTTCACTGACGATTTCGCGCCACAAAATGGACGACTGGAGCACGTTTGCTTTATCAATCGAGGTCACTTTACGGCGGCGTTTGCGCGCTGACTCAAACGCGATATGGGCGATACGTTCAATTTCAAAACGGTGATAGACCTCGGTATCGAACGCTTTCTCATGCTGACCGCTGCCTTCGCGGCCTTTTGGCTGACCGAAGTAGATGCCGCCGGTCAGCTCACGCACGCACAGGATGTCGAAACCGTTGGCCGCAATATCCGCGCGCAGCGGGCAGAACTCTTCCAGCCCCGGGTACAGCTTCGCCGGACGCAGGTTGCTGAACAGTTTGAAGTGTTTACGCAGCGGCAGCAGCGCGCCGCGCTCTGGCTGCTCTGCTGGAGGCAAATGTTCCCACTTAGGG
Source organism: Enterobacter cloacae complex sp. S1 (assembly GCF_014930525.1). NCBI lineage: Bacteria > Pseudomonadati > Pseudomonadota > Gammaproteobacteria > Enterobacterales > Enterobacteriaceae > Enterobacter > Enterobacter cloacae complex sp. S1. The sequence goes on along the minus strand of NZ_JADBRE010000001.1, from coordinate 74,283 downwards.
CCACCCACGGATCCAAACAGAACGGCATCGGCATTCTCGCAGCCTTCTACAGTCCCTTTCGGCAGGGGAGTACCGTGGTTATCAATGGCAATACCGCCCACGTCGTAGTGGCTGGTGGTAATTTTCATCGCAAAACGCGAACGAACGGCTTCCAGTACTTTCAGCGCCTGTGCCATCACTTCCGGGCCAATACCGTCACCCGGCAACACAGCAATATGGTAATTCTTCGACATCACACGGTTTCCTTGTTGTTCTCTTTATTCTGAGCTTTGCGTTGCAGCTCTTTTTCGACTTCGGCGGCGCGCCAGATGTTGTTCAGGACATGCACCATCGCTTTCGCGGAGGATTCGACGATATCTGTCGCCAGACCCACACCGTGGAAGCGGCGGCCGTTATAGTTGACGACGATATCAACCTGGCCCAGGGCGTCTTTACCGTGCCCTTTTGCCGTCAGATCGTATTTCACCAGCTCTACGTCGTACTCAGTGACGCGGTTAATCGCCTGGTAAATGGCATCAACAGGGCCGTTACCGTTGGCGGCTTCCGCTTTAATTTCATCGCCGCAGGCCAGCTTGATGGAGGCGGTAGCGATATCACTTGAGCCTGACTGAACGGTGAAGTAGTCCAGACGGAAGTGTTCTGGCTCTTCCTGCTGTTTGTTGATAAATGCCAGCGCTTCCAGGTCGTAATCGAAGACCTGGCCTTTCTTGTCAGCCAGCTTCAGGAATGCGTCGTACAGCTGATCCATGTTGTAATCGCTGTCCTGATACCCCATCTCTTCCATACGGTGTTTCACCGCCGCGCGGCCAGAGCGTGAGGTCAGGTTCAGCTGAACCTGGTTCAGACCGATGGATTCCGGAGTCATGATTTCGTAGTTTTCACGGTTCTTCAGCACGCCATCCTGGTGAATACCGGAGGAGTGAGCGAACGCGCCAGTACCAACAATCGCCTTGTTCGCCGGGATCGGCATATTGCAAATCTGGCTCACGGTCTGGCTGGTGCGCCAGATTTCGTTGTGATTGATGCGAGTGTGTACGTTCATAATGTCTTTGCGCACCTTGATCGCCATGATCACTTCTTCCAGCGAGCAGTTGCCGGCGCGTTCACCAATGCCGTTCATTGCCCCTTCTACCTGACGCGCGCCGGCGTGGACGGCAGCGATGGCATTGCCCACAGCCAGACCCAAATCATCGTGGGTGTGAACAGAGATGATGGCTTTATCAATATTAGGTACGCGGTCGTACAGGCCGGTGATGATGTTAGAGAACTCAAACGGCATGGTGTAGCCGACGGTATCCGGGATGTTGATGGTTCTGGCTCCGGCATTAATCGCGGCTTCTACTACACGAGCCAAATCGTCAATCGGCGTGCGGCCTGCATCTTCACAGGAGAATTCGACGTCATCAGTGTAGTTACGCGCGCGTTTAACCATATACACCGCTCGTTCGATCACTTCATCCAGCGTGCTGCGCAACTTTGTCGCAATGTGCATGGGGGAGGTGGCAATGAATGTATGGATACGGAAGGCTTCTGCAACTTTCAGGGATTCCGCGGCCACATCAATATCTTTCTCAACGCAGCGAGCCAGACCGCACACGCGGCTGTTTTTGATGGTGCGGGCAATGGTCTGTACTGATTCGAAATCACCCGGCGAGGAGACGGGAAAGCCGACTTCCATTACGTCTACACCCATGCGTTCGAGGGCCAGCGCAATTTGCAGTTTTTCTTTAACACTCAGGCTCGCCTGTAATGCCTGTTCACCGTCACGTAAAGTAGTATCGAAAATAACGACTTGCTGGCTCATGGGTTAGGTCCTTGTCAGTCTTAGGGCGCCTTGCTACGAGCATAAAAAAACCCGCGCAGTGGCGCGGGTTTTTAGTTTTACTGAAGACGATTCAACGCTGAATTTCGCCCGCCAGCCTACCGCGCAGAGTGGATGCGTTTAGTAGTAGTAGACCGGTGAAACGAAGGGTGCGAATCATGAATCGTGCTCCAGATGAATGCGATATGCTTTTAGTGGTACTGGATACGCCGACTCATGTCAACCCCTCTCAGGTAAAACGGCCACTCAACGCAGGATAAACACATTAGCTAATTGTGCTGGTTTTTACGTGGCTAACCGACTTAATTGTCTATTATTGGACTGGCGATTCATCTCTGGAATAATTTGAATATACTTGGTAGCAATTGAACACAGTAATTTTACCGATGTGGTGTGAAATGGAATATGTTTAATTTCATTGAGTTATAAGTTCCATGAATGAATCACGGGTGGGAAAGTTATCAATAGTGATATCATTTTGTTAATGAAATCGCTGTGTCTGCCCTGCATAGTTTAATATTACTTAAGTTACTATTAACTAAGGCGGTGATTGTGTATTTGCCTGCTTTATGGTTTCATGCATGCATTAAAGTTTTAGATATCATTTGAACGATTTTTAGCTCTTCATTTAGGGAATGCGTAATGCCATCTCTTGAATGAGGGTTCTTTATATATTCTGAATTTTAAATAATTTCCTTTCGCTTGTTGTATATGCATGGTAAATCATATTTTTCGAAGTTATTACTGTACTTTGGCAAAGGGAATTTAGCGTGACAGTGGAGTCAGAAATGCCAGAAAATAATATTAACCAACCACAGCCTTATGATGGGGTTAAGCCTCAGTTACGCACAGTGGATCTCAACCTGTTAACTGTATTTGATGCAGTTATGCAGGAGCAGAATATTACGCGAGCAGCGCAATCTCTGGGAATGTCTCAACCTGCCGTGAGTAATGCCGTAGCCAGACTTAAGGTGATGTTTAACGACGAGTTATTCGTCCGGTATGGAAGAGGTATCCAGCCCACAGCGCGTGCATTCCAGCTATTCGGTTCGGTTCGTCAGGCGCTACAGCTGGTTCAAAATGAGCTTCCCGGCTCAGGGTTTGAACCTTTAAGCAGTGAGCGGGTTTTCCATCTCTGTGTTTGCAGTCCGTTAGACAATTATTTGACGTCTGTTATATATAATAAAGTTGAACAGATTGCTCCTAATATTCATCTCGTTTTTAAATCATCTTTAAATCAAAACACTGAGCACCAGCTTCGTTATCAGGAAACGGAGTTCGTTCTGGGCTACGAAGAGTTTCGCCGTCCAGAGTTTGCCTGTGTTCCGTTGTTCAAAGATGAAATGGTGTTAGTCGCCAGCAAAAAACATCCACGCATGAATTCGCCGCTGCGTGAAAGCGATGTTTACAGCGAGCAGCATGCCGTTGTTGCTCTGGACAGATATGCTTCGTTCAGTCAGCCGTGGTATGACACTGCCGATAAGCAAGCCAGCGTGGCCTATCAGGGGATGGCGATGGTCAGCGTTTTAAATGTCGTTTCTCAGACGCAGCTAGTCGCTATTGCACCGCGCTGGCTTGCTGAAGAGTTCTCCGATTCGCTGAGCTTACAAATTTTACCTCTGCCGCTCAAGCTGAATAGCCGTACCTGTTATCTTTCCTGGCATGAAGCGGCGGGGCGGGATAAAGGGCATCAGTGGATGGAAGAGCTGCTGATCAATATTTGTCGTCGATAAGTCAGGGTGAATAAACCGCATGGTGCCATGCGGTTTATTCTGTGATTTTTTATGCAGGCAATATTTTGTTCTGTGCGCATTTTTTCAGACACTCAGGGAGGCTTAAAAATAGATGATTTCCTGATCCATCCTCTATTTAAGAGATGAATTATTAGCGTCTCCCCTCATACCAGACGAATTCACCATATTCGTGTCTCATAGCTGTTTTTTCTGCTTTTATTGCCCATTCTCGCATTCCGTTTGCTAATTGCCTGCCTCATAACGAGCGGTTAAGGTATCCCTCACTCTGCACATTATAAGATGGGTTTACCCTGTCAGAAGACGGCGCGGAAAAGAATTCTGTTGACCGTCTATAACAAAAGCCTGGAGGCAAAGCATGGAGATGTTGTCTGGCGCGGAAATGGTCGTCCGATCGCTTATCGATCAGGGCGTGAAACAAGTGTTTGGCTATCCCGGAGGCGCGGTTCTCGATATTTATGACGCGCTGCACACGGTAGGCGGTATTGATCATGTTCTGGTTCGTCATGAACAGGCTGCTGTGCATATGGCTGACGGCCTGGCCCGCGCCACGGGCGAAGTGGGTGTAGTGCTGGTCACTTCGGGGCCGGGAGCGACCAATGCCATCACCGGCATTGCGACTGCGTATATGGACTCTATTCCACTGGTCATTCTCTCCGGACAGGTGGCGACGTCACTGATTGGCTATGATGCGTTTCAGGAATGCGACATGGTGGGGATCTCACGCCCCGTGGTGAAGCACAGCTTTCTGGTTAAGCAAACGGAAGATATCCCGGGCGTGCTGAAAAAAGCCTTCTGGCTGGCCGCCAGCGGTCGTCCTGGGCCAGTGGTTGTCGATCTGCCAAAAGATATTCTCAATCCCGCGAATAAACTGCCTTACCTGTGGCCTGAGTCGGTGAGCATGCGTTCGTATAATCCGACGACGCAAGGGCACAAAGGCCAGATTAAGCGTGCGCTGCAAACGCTGCTGGCTGCGAAAAAGCCCGTAGTCTATGTGGGGGGCGGCGCCGTCAATGCAGCCTGTGAAACGCAACTACGCGAACTGATTGAGAAGCTGAATCTTCCTGTCGCGTCATCGCTGATGGGGCTGGGGGCATTCCCGGCTACCCACCGTCAGGCGCTGGGCATGCTGGGTATGCATGGCACCTATGAAGCCAATATGACGATGCACCATTCTGATGTGATTTTTGCCGTCGGCGTGCGTTTTGACGATCGCACCACCAATAACCTGGCGAAATACTGTCCGAATGCGACGGTGCTGCACATTGATATCGATCCTACTTCTATCTCTAAAACGGTGCCGGCGGATGTGCCCATCGTGGGGGACGCACGACAGGTGCTGGATCAAATGTTGGAACTGCTGGCGCAGGAGACCGCCTCTCAACCGCTGGATGAGATCCGTGACTGGTGGCAACAAATCGAACAATGGCGCGGCCGTCAGTGCCTTAAATACGACACGCAGAGTGAGAACATCAAGCCGCAGGCGGTGATCGAGACGATCTGGCATCTGACCAAAGGCGAGGCGTATGTCACTTCTGACGTAGGCCAGCATCAGATGTTCGCTGCGTTGTATTACCCGTTTGATAAACCGCGTCGCTGGATCAACTCAGGCGGGCTTGGCACGATGGGCTTTGGTCTGCCCGCCGCGCTGGGGGTGAAGCTGGCGTTGCCGAACGAAACGGTTATCTGCGTAACGGGTGATGGCAGTATACAGATGAATATTCAGGAGCTTTCTACTGCGCTGCAATATGAGTTGCCAGTGCTGGTGCTTAACCTGAATAACGGTTACCTCGGTATGGTGAAGCAGTGGCAGGATATGATTTATTCCGGCCGTCACTCTCAGTCTTATATGAAGTCACTTCCGGACTTTGTCCGTCTGGCTGAAGCCTATGGTCATATTGGCATGCGGGTAACCGATCCGTCAGAGCTGGAAGCGAAGCTCGGCGAAGCGCTTGAGCACGTTAAAAACAATCGCCTCGTCTTCATGGACGTCATCGTCGACGGCACAGAGCACGTTTATCCGATGCATATCCGTGGCGGTGGTATGGATGAAATGTGGTTAAGCAAAACGGAGAGAACCTGATATGCGCCGGATATTATCTGTATTACTGGAAAATGAGTCGGGCGCACTGTCACGCGTCATTGGGCTTTTTGCGCAGCGCGGATACAACATTGAAAGCCTGACCGTTGCGCCGACCGATGATCCAACGCTCTCCCGCATGACGATCCAGACTGTCGGCGATGCGAAAGTGCTTGAGCAGATCGAAAAGCAATTGCACAAGCTGGTGGACGTGTTGCGCGTCAGCGAGCTGGGGCAGGGGGCTTACGTCGAACGTGAAGTGATGCTGGTGAAAATTCAGGCCAGCGGTTATGGCCGTGAAGAGGTCAAGCGTAACACGGATATTTTCCGTGGGCAGATCATTGACGTCACGCCTTCTATATATACTGTGCAGCTTGCCGGAACGAGCGATAAGCTGGATGCGTTCCTGGCCTCCGTCAGGGATGTGGCAAAAATTGTTGAAGTTGCGCGCTCTGGCGTTGTTGGCCTCTCGCGCGGCGATAAAATCATGCGTTAGTTGCGCAAAAGGTTCGCCTCTTTCAGCCCGGTAGCCAAAGCCGGGCTTTTTTTTGCGTAATCCGCCGACAACGCGGACAAAAGCGGTTGCCGTGAAAGCTATTCTGCGTTTAGATGTTAAAATATTTAACCATAACCTTGACAGGGCCATGGACTTTTTTCTTTTTTTGAGGGGCAATTGTGAAACTGGATGAAATCGCCCGGCTCGCCGGCGTGTCGAGAACCACGGCCAGCTATGTGATTAACGGTAAAGCAAAGCAGTATCGTGTCAGCGATAAGACCGTTGAGAAAGTGATGGCAGTCGTTCGTGAGCATAATTACCATCCGAATGCTGTCGCCGCAGGTTTACGTGCCGGACGCACCCGCTCGATTGGCCTGGTGATCCCGGATCTGGAAAACACCAGCTATACCCGCATCGCCAACTATCTTGAACGTCAGGCTCGTCAGCGGGGCTATCAGCTGTTGATTGCCTGCTCCGAGGATCAGCCCGACAACGAGATGCGCTGCATTGAGCATCTGCTGCAACGCCAGGTTGACGCCATCATCGTGTCGACCTCTTTACCACCCGAGCATCCTTTCTATCAGCGCTGGGCGAACGATCCCTTCCCGATTGTGGCGCTCGACCGCGCGCTGGATCGCGAACATTTCACCAGCGTCGTAGGTGCCGATCAGGACGATGCAGAAATGCTGGCTGCCGAGCTGCGTACCTTCCCGGCGGAAACGGTGCTCTATCTTGGCGCTTTGCCTGAACTATCCGTGAGCTTCCTGCGTGAACAAGGGTTCCGTACGGCGTGGAAAGACGATCCGCGTGACGTTCATTATCTGTATGCCAACAGCTATGAGCGCGAAGCGGCTGCTCAGCTGTTCGAGAAATGGCTGGAAACGCACCCGATGCCGCAGGCGTTGTTTACCACCTCGTTTGCCCTGTTGCAGGGGGTGATGGACGTGACGTTACGTCGCGATGGCAAGCTGCCATCCGATCTGGCGATTGCGACCTTCGGCGATAACGAACTGCTCGACTTCCTGCAATGTCCGGTGCTGGCCGTGGCTCAGCGTCACCGCGACGTCGCCGAGCGCGTGCTTGAGATTGTTCTGGCAAGCCTGGATGAACCTCGCAAACCGAAACCCGGGCTTACGCGTATCAAACGTAATCTCTATCGGCGCGGGATTTTGAGCCGCCATTAATATTTCCACAGGGGCGGTAAAACTGCCCCTTTTGCGGCGCATTTATTGCGGGAAATAATTCCCGGATAAAAATTAGGATTTATCTCTAAGATTCGTAGCCGGCTATTTTCTGAATCCGTTTTGGCGTTAAAAAGCGCAATTATAATTTTTAACGGGCATTCTTTTGTATTGTTTTGTTACAAACAGCCGCCAGCCGATGAATATTCAGCCATTTTTTACTCTCCCCTTCAGCCCTCAATGCACACGAACGAATCCATATTGCCTTGCGCTTAATCTGGTGCTGTTATCCCCCGGCGATATGCCTTAAAATGCTGCCCGCGTCGCAAACTGACACTTTATATTTCCCTGCGATGATATTGAGTGAGTCTTAACGCTCGTGTGCATATTCGTTTTTTTTCTTACAAATATTCATAACGTTAATTTTGCCTCGCCAGTTGTGTAGTTATTAGCCAGGTCACTCTTGCTCTGTAAATACGGTGCTTTCGCGTCCTTATAGAGAGAGTCCTGGCTTGACAAGCTTTTCCCTCGCTCCGTAAACTCCTTCAGGTGGGAATTTGTGGGTTAAAGTGGTGAGGAGGGGTGAGGCTGGCATGTTCCGTGGAGCAACGTTAGTCAATCTCGACAGCAAAGGGCGTTTATCGGTACCAACCCGATATCGCGACCAGCTGATTGAGAACGCTTCGGGTCAACTGGTTTGCACCATTGACATCAACTCCCCCTGCCTGCTGCTTTACCCTTTGCCTGAATGGGAAATCATTGAGCAAAAGCTGTCGCGACTGTCGAGCATGAACCCGCAAGAACGCCGCGTGCAGCGGTTGTTATTGGGACATGCCAGTGAATGTCAGATGGATAGCGCCGGGCGATTATTGATTGCGCCTGTGTTGCGGCAACATGCCGGTCTGATTAAAGAAGTGATGCTGGTCGGGCAGTTCAACAAGTTTGAACTGTGGGACGAAACGACCTGGTATCAACAGGTCAAGGAAGATATCGACGCTGAGCAGTCTGATTCCGCAACATTATCGGAACGGCTGCGGGACTTGTCTCTATAAATATGATGGAAAATTATAAACATACAACGGTGCTGCTGGATGAGGCCGTTAACGGCCTGAATATTCGTCCAGACGGCATCTATATTGATGGCACTTTTGGTCGCGGTGGCCACTCGCGTTTGATCCTCTCCCAGCTTGGAGCGGAAGGACGCCTGCTGGCAATTGACCGCGATCCGCAGGCGATTGCCGTTGCGCAAACCATCGATGATCCTCGCTTTTCCATCGTGCATGGACCTTTCTCTGCGCTTGCGGATTATGTCGCTGAGCGCGGCCTGACCGGCAAGATCGACGGGATTCTCCTCGATCTTGGCGTCTCTTCACCACAGCTTGATGATGCACAACGCGGCTTCTCCTTTATGCGTGATGGACCGCTGGATATGCGTATGGACCCCACTCGCGGCCAGTCTGCCGCTGAATGGTTACAAACGGCTGACGAAGCGGATATTGCCTGGGTAATCAAAACCTTCGGTGAAGAACGCTTTGGCAAACGTATTGCGCGCGCCATCGTGGAGCGCAACCGCGTTGAGCCAATGACCCGTACCAAAGAGCTGGCAGAAGTCATCGCGGCGGCAACGCCGGTGAAGGACAAGCACAAACATCCTGCGACCCGTACCTTCCAGGCGGTTCGTATCTGGGTAAACAGTGAACTGGAGGAAATAGAGCTGGCGCTAAAAAGCTCGCTCGACGTGCTGGCCCCGGGTGGGCGGTTATCCATCATCAGCTTCCATTCGCTGGAAGATCGCATCGTAAAACGCTTTATGCGTGAACAGAGCCGCGGTCCGCAGGTTCCAGCTGGGCTGCCGATGACGGAAGAACAACTCAGAAAGCTGGGAGGCCGTCAGTTGCGAGCATTAGGCAAGTTGATGCCGGGCGAAGAAGAGGTGGCAGAGAATCCACGTGCCCGTAGTTCAGTGCTGCGTATTGCAGAGAGGACGAACGCATGATCAGCAGAGTGACAGAGACCCTAAGCAAAGTTAAGGGATCGTTAGGAAGCAACGAGCGCCATGCCTTGCCTGGCGTGATCGGCGACGATCTTTTGCGGTTTGGGAAGCTGCCACTCTGCTTGTTCATTTGCATCATTGTGACGGCAGTCATGGTGGTCACCACCGCTCACCATACCCGTTTATTAACTGCGCAGCGCGAACAGATGGTACTGGAACGCGATGCGCTGGATATTGAATGGCGAAATCTGATCCTTGAAGAAAACGCGCTCGGCGATCACAGCCGGGTTGAACGGATCGCAACGGAAAAACTGCAATTACAGCATGTTGATCCTTCGCAGGAAAATATCGTAGTACAAAAATAAGGGAAAACGCGACGCATGAAAGCAGCGGCAAAAACGCTAAAACCAAAACGCCAGGAAGAACAGGCCAACTTTGTCAGTTGGCGTTTTGCGTTGCTTTGCGGCTGCATTTTACTGGCGCTGGGTTTCCTGCTGGGACGCGTGGCGTGGCTACAAATCATCGCGCCTGACATGCTGGTACGTCAGGGTGATATGCGTTCTCTGCGCGTGCAGGAAGTTTCTACCTCTCGTGGAATGATCACCGATCGTTCCGGTCGTCCACTGGCTGTGAGCGTGCCGGTGAAGGCGATCTGGGCCGATCCGAAAGAGTTACACGACGCAGGCGGGATCACCCTTGATAACCGCTGGAAGGCGCTCTCAGACGCGTTGAAAATGCCGCTGGATCAGCTGGCGTCGCGCGTTAACGCCAACCCGAAAGGGCGCTTTATCTATCTTGCCCGTCAGGTGAACCCTGACATGGCTGACTACATTAAGAAACTGAAGCTGCCGGGCATTCATCTGCGGGAAGAATCCCGCCGTTACTATCCTTCGGGCGAAGTCACCGCGCACCTGATTGGCTTTACCAACGTGGATAGCCAGGGGATTGAGGGCGTTGAAAAAAGCTTCGACAAGTGGCTTACCGGCCAGCCTGGCGAGCGAATCGTGCGTAAAGACCGCTATGGTCGCGTCATTGAAGACATTTCCTCGACAGACAGCCAGGCCGCGCACAACCTGGCCTTGAGTATTGATGAACGCTTGCAGGCGCTGGTCTATCGTGAACTGAACAACGCCGTCGCGTTTAACAAGGCGGAATCGGGCAGCGCCGTGCTGGTGGATGTGGCGACAGGTGAAGTGCTGGCGATGGCCAGTAGCCCCTCATACAATCCGAATAATTTTGCCGGTACAGCAAAAGATGCAATGCGTAACCGCTCCATCACCGATGTGTTTGAACCCGGCTCAACCGTAAAACCCATGGTAGTGATGACGGCTCTACAGCGAGGCATCGTCAACGAAAATACCGTTCTGAATACGATTCCTTATCGAATTAACGGTCACGAAATCAAAGACGTGGCACGTTACAGCGAACTGACCCTCACCGGGGTCTTACAGAAGTCGAGTAACGTCGGTGTGTCAAAACTGGCGTTAGCGATGCCGTCCTCAGCGTTAGTAGATACTTACTCACGTTTTGGGCTGGGAAAGGCGACCAATTTGGGGTTGGTCGGAGAACGCAGTGGCTTATATCCTCAAAAACAACGGTGGTCTGACATAGAGAGGGCCACCTTCTCTTTCGGCTACGGGCTAATGGTAACTCCCTTACAGTTAGCGCGAGTCTACGCAACGATTGGCAGCTATGGCATTTATCGTCCGCTGTCGATCACCAAAGTTGATCCACCGGTTCCGGGGGAACGTGTTTTCCCGGAATCTATCGTTCGTACCGTCGTGCATATGATGGAAAGCGTCGCGTTACCTGGCGGTGGCGGCGTGAAGGCCGCAATTAAGGGCTATCGTATCGCCATTAAAACCGGTACAGCGAAAAAAGTGGGGCCGGACGGCCGCTATATCAACAAATACATTGCCTATACCGCAGGCGTAGCGCCTGCAAGCAATCCGCGTTTTGCGCTGGTGGTCGTCATCAACGATCCGCAGGCGGGTAAATACTACGGCGGCGCCGTCTCCGCGCCTGTGTTCGGGGCTATTATGGGCGGCGTGTTGCGCACCATGAACATTGAACCGGATGCGCTGGCGACGGGCGAAAAAAGTGAATTTGTAATTAATCAAGGCGAGGGAACAGGTGGCAGATCGTAATTTGCGCGACCTTCTTGCTCCGTGGGTGCCTATGCTACCTGCGCGAGCACTGCGAGAGATGGTACTGGACAGCCGCGTAGCGGCTTCTGGCGATCTTTTTGTGGCAGTAGTGGGTCATCAGGCGGACGGGCGTCGTTATATCCCGCAGGCGATTGCGCAAGGTGTTGCTGCCATTATTGCTGAGGCCAAAGATGAGGCAACAGACGGTGAGATCCGTGAAATGCACGGCGTGCCGGTCATCTATCTCAGCCAGCTGAATGAGCGTCTCTCCGCGCTGGCAGGACGTTTTTACAACGAACCTTCCGACCAGTTAAAGCTGGTTGGCGTGACAGGAACCAACGGAAAAACCACCACCACTCAGCTGATGGCGCAGTGGGCGCAGCTGCTGGGCGAAGCCGGTGCCGTCATGGGCACGGTGGGGAACGGTCTTCTGGGCAAAGTAAGCCCGACGGAAAACACTACAGGCTCGGCGGTTGACGTGCAGCGTGTGCTGGCGGGCCTCGCTGAGCAGGGGGCGACCTTCGCTGCGATGGAAGTCTCTTCCCATGGTCTGGTACAACATCGCGTGGCGGCCCTGAAATTTGCTGCCTCTGTCTTTACTAACCTGAGCCGCGATCACCTTGATTATCATGGTGATATGGAGCACTACGAAGCGGCGAAATGGCTGCTTTATTCCACTCACCACCACGGGCAGGCGATCATTAACGCCGACGACGAAGTCGGTCGCCGCTGGCTGGAAAAACTGCCGGATGCGGTGGCGGTGTCGATGGAAGATCGCATTAATCCGAACTGCCGCGGCCGCTGGCTGAAGGCGGTCGAGGTGAACTACCACGATAGTGGGGCGACGATCCGCTTCGCTTCCACCTGGGGCGAAGGTGAAATTGAAAGCCGCCTGATGGGGGCCTTTAACGTCAGTAACCTGCTGCTGGCGCTGGCGACGCTGCTGGCGCTGGGCTACCCGATGGCGGATCTGCTGAAAACGTCTGAGCGTTTGCAACCGGTCTGTGGCCGCATGGAAGTGTTCAGCGCGCCGGGCAAGCCGACGGTGGTCGTGGATTACGCACACACGCCGGATGCGCTGGAAAAAGCGCTGGAAGCGGCGCGTCTGCACTGCGCAGGCAAGCTCTGGTGCGTGTTTGGCTGCGGTGGCGATCGCGACAAGGGCAAACGTCCGCTGATGGGCGCCATCGCTGAGCAGTTCGCGGATATTCCCGTGGTAACCGATGACAACCCGCGTACCGAAGAGCCGCGGGCCATTATCAATGACATTCTGGCGGGCATGTTGGATGCGGGTCGTGCGCGCGTGGTCGAAGGCCGTGCGGAGGCCGTGACTAACGCCATTATGCAGGCGCAGGAGAACGATGTGGTTCTGCTGGCCGGTAAAGGTCATGAAGATTATCAGATCGTCGGCAATCGTCGTCTGGATTACTCCGACCGCGTGACGGCAGCGCGTCTGCTGGGAGTGGTGGCATGATTAGCATTACGTTAAGCCAGGCCGCTGCGGTATTGCAGGGGATGCTGCATGGTCAGGATCTGACCATTGAGGCTGTGACCACCGACACCCGTAAGGTGACGGCGGGCTGCCTGTTTGTGGCGCTGAAGGGCGAGCGTTTTGACGCCCACGATTTTGCGCAACAGGCTAAAGATAACGGCGCGGGCGCGCTGCTGGTCAGTCGTAAGCTCGATATCGATTTGCCGCAGATTGTGGTGAAAGATACGCGCCTGGCGTTTGGCGAGCTGGCGGCATGGGTTCGCCAGCAGGTACCGACTCGCGTCGTGGCGCTGACGGGCTCGTCGGGCAAAACCTCCGTTAAAGAGATGACGGCGGCGATCCTTAGCCAGTGCGGTAACACGCTTTATACGGCGGGCAACCTTAATAATGACATCGGTGTACCGATGACGCTGCTGCGCCTGACCCACGAGCATGAATATGCGGTGATTGAGTTAGGGGCTAACCATCAGGGCGAAATCGCCTGGACCGTGAGCCTGACGCGTCCGGAAGCGGCGCTGGTGAATAACCTGGCGGCGGCACATCTTGAAGGTTTTGGTTCGCTGGCCGGTGTGGCGAAAGCGAAAGGTGAAATTTATACCGGACTGCCGGATGACGGCATCGCCATTATGAACGCCGATAACAACGACTGGCTGAACTGGCAGAGCATCATTGGTTCACGCAAAACCTGGCGCTTCTCACCTAATGCGGCAAACAGTGATTTTTCGGCGACCAACATTCATGTGACGTCACACGGCACCGAGTTCACCCTCACGACCCCAACGGGCGACATCGAGGTGCTGCTGCCCCTGCCCGGTCGTCATAACATTGCCAATGCGCTTGCTGCGGCAGCGCTCTCAATGGCGGTAGGTGCCTCACACGCGGCGATCAAAGCAGGTCTGGCAAATTTAAAAGCCGTGCCGGGGCGTCTTTTCCCGATCCAGCTGGCTGAAAACAAACTTCTGCTGGATGACTCCTACAACGCTAACGTCGGCTCCATGACGGCGGCCGTGCAGGTCTTGTCTGAGATGCCGGGCTATCGCGTGATGGTTGTGGGCGATATGGCCGAGCTGGGTGATGAAAGCGAAGCCTGCCATGTTCAGGTGGGTGAAGCGGCGAAAGCCGCCGGGCTTGACCGCGTATTGAGCGCAGGCACGCTGAGCAAGGCCATTTCCGATGCCAGTGAAGTTGGCGAACATTTTGCCGATAAATCTGCACTGATCGAACGCCTGAAGGCATTGATTACAGAAAAACAGATTGTGACTGTTTTAGTTAAAGGTTCACGTAGTGCCGCCATGGAAGAGGTTGTGCACGCATTACAGGAGAACGGGACATGTTAGTTTGGCTGGCCGAACATTTGGTCAAATATTACTCAGGCTTTAACGTCTTTTCCTATCTGACGTTTCGCGCCATCGTCAGCCTGCTGACTGCGCTGTTCATCTCGCTGTGGATGGGCCCGCGCATGATTGCCCGTCTGCAAAAACTCTCTTTCGGCCAGGTTGTACGCAACGATGGTCCGGAATCGCACTTCAGCAAGCGCGGTACGCCGACCATGGGCGGGATCATGATCCTGACCGCGATTGTGGTGTCCGTTCTGCTGTGGGCCTATCCGTCTAACCCCTACGTCTGGTGCGTGCTGACCGTCCTGGTTGGCTACGGGATCATCGGTTTTGTTGACGACTATCGTAAAGTCGTGCGCAAAGACACCAAAGGTTTGATCGCCCGCTGGAAGTATTTCTGGATGTCGGTGATTGCGCTGGGCGTGGCCTTCGCGCTTTACCTGGCAGGAAAAGACACCCCGGCCACCGAGCTGGTGGTGCCGTTCTTCAAAGACGTGATGCCGCAGCTGGGGCTGTTCTACATTCTGCTGGCTTACTTTGTGATCGTCGGCACCGGCAACGCCGTCAACCTGACCGATGGTCTGGACGGCCTGGCCATCATGCCAACCGTGTTTGTCGCGGGCGGTTTCGCGCTGGTGGCGTGGGCGACCGGTAACATGAACTTTGCAAACTACCTGCACATCCCGTACCTGCGACATGCGGGTGAGCTGGTGATCGTCTGTACGGCGATTGTCGGGGCGGGGCTGGGCTTCCTGTGGTTTAACACCTATCCGGCGCAGGTCTTTATGGGCGACGTCGGTTCACTGGCGCTGGGCGGCGCGCTGGGCATTATCGCCGTGCTGCTGCGTCAGGAGTTCCTGCTGGTGATCATGGGCGGTGTGTTTGTGGTTGAGACCCTGTCGGTGATTTTGCAGGTCGGTTCCTTCAAGCTGCGCGGTCAGCGCATCTTCCGTATGGCACCGATTCACCACCACTATGAACTGAAAGGCTGGCCGGAGCCGCGCGTCATTGTGCGCTTCTGGATTATTTCGCTGATGCTGGTGCTGATTGGCCTGGCAACGCTGAAGGTACGTTAATCATGGCAGATTACCAGGGCAAAAAAGTCGTAATCATCGGGTTGGGCCTCACCGGCCTCTCCTGCGTGGACTTTTTCCTTGCGCGTGGCGTGACGCCGCGCGTGATGGATACGCGCGTCTCTCCGCCGGGTCTGGACAAGCTGCCGGAGCAGGTAGAACGCCACCTGGGTGGTCTGAATGATGAGTGGCTGCTGGCCGCCGATCTGATTGTTGCCAGCCCCGGTATGGCGCTGGCGCATCCTTCCCTGAGCGCCGCCGCGGATGCAGGCGTTGAGATTGTCGGCGATATCGAACTGTTCTGCCGGGAGGCGCAGGCCCCGATCGTCGCCATTACCGGTTCAAACGGTAAAAGCACCGTCACCACGCTGGTGGGGGAAATGGCGAAGGCGGCGGGCAAAAATGTCGGCGTGGGCGGTAACATTGGTCTGCCCGCTCTGATGCTGCTTGATAAAGGGTGTGAGCTGTTCGTCCTTGAGCTTTCCAGCTTCCAGCTGGAAACCACTTCAAGCCTGCATGCGGCGGCGGCGACGATCCTAAACGTCACCGAAGATCATATGGACAGATACCCGTTCGGCTTGCAGCAGTACCGTGCGGCCAAACTGCGCGTTTATGAAAATGCCAAAGTTTGCGTAGTGAATGCCGATGATGCACTCACCATGCCGGTGCGCGGCGCAGACGAACGCTGCATTAGCTTCGGTATTAACATGGGTGACTATCACCTTAATCGTCAGCAGGGCGAAACCTGGCTACGCGTGAAAGGTGAGAAAGTGCTGAACGTGAAAGAAATGATGCTCTCCGGCCAGCATAACTACACCAATGCCCTGGCGGCGCTGGCGCTGGCGGATGCCGTTGGCCTGCCGCGATCTTCAAGCCTGAAGGCGCTCACTACCTTTACCGGTCTGGCGCACCGCTTCCAGCTGGCGCTGGAGCACAACGGCGTACGCTGGATTAACGATTCCAAAGCGACCAACGTGGGTAGCACCGAGGCGGCACTGAACGGTTTGCACGTTGATGGCACGCTACACCTGCTGCTGGGCGGCGACGGTAAATCGGCTGACTTCTCCTCGCTGAAGCAGTACCTCAACGGTGAGAACGTGCGCCTGTATTGCTTTGGCCGCGATGGCAGCGAGCTGGCGGCGTTGCGTCCTGAAGTCGCCGAGCAAACCGAGACCATGGAGCAGGCGATGCGCCTCATCGCCCCACGCGTGAAGCCCGGCGATATGGTACTGCTCTCGCCAGCCTGTGCCAGCCTCGATCAATTCAAGAGTTTCGAACAGCGGGGTGATGTCTTTACCCGCCTGGCGAAGGAGTTAGGCTGATGCGTTTATCTCTCCCTCGCCTGAAAATGCCGCGCCTGCCAGGATTTGGTATCCTGGTATGGCTGTTAACGGCGCTGAAAGGCTGGGTGATGGCTTCACGGGATAAAGATTCCGACAGCCTGATCATGTACGACCGCACGCTGTTCTGGCTCACGCTGGGGCTGGCGGCGATCGGCTTTATTATGGTCACCTCGGCGTCAATGCCTGTCGGACAGCGTCTGGCAAACGACCCGTTCCTGTTTGCCAAGCGTGACGGGCTGTACATCATTCTCGCGTTCTGCCTGGCAATGATCACCTTACGCCTGCCGATGTCGTTCTGGCAGCGGCACAGTACAGCCATGCTCATCGCCTCAATCATCATGCTGTTGATCGTTCTGGTTGTCGGGAGCTCCGTTAACGGGGCATCACGCTGGATTGCCTTTGGGCCACTGCGTATCCAGCCCGCGGAGTTCACCAAACTGTCGTTGTTCTGCTACCTGGCTAACTACCTGGTGCGTAAAGTTGACGAAGTTCGTAATAACCTTCGTGGCTTCTTAAAACCGATGGGCGTGATTCTGGTCCTCGCGATCTTGCTGCTGGCGCAGCCCGACCTCGGTACGGTAGTCGTACTGTTTGTCACTACGCTGGCGATGCTGTTCCTGGCGGGCGCAAAACTGTGGCAGTTCATTGCCATCATCGGGATGGGGATTTCGGCGGTGGTGCTGCTGATCCTCGCCGAGCCCTACCGTATCCGCCGTGTGACCTCGTTCTGGAACCCATGGGAAGATCCGTTCGGCAGCGGTTACCAGCTGACGCAGTCGCTGATGGCGTTTGGCCGCGGCGAAGTCTGGGGTCAAGGCCTGGGCAACTCGGTGCAAAAACTGGAGTATTTACCGGAGGCGCACACCGACTTCATCTTCTCCATTATTGGGGAAGAACTGGGTTATATCGGTGTGGTATTGGCGCTATTAATGGTATTCTTCGTCGCTTTCCGCGCCATGTCGATTGGCCGGAAAGCGCTGGAGATCGATCACCGCTTCTCCGGTTTCCTGGCCTGCTCAATTGGTATCTGGTTTAGCTTCCAGGCGCTGGTAAACGTTGGGGCGGCAGCGGGTATGCTGCCGACCAAAGGTCTGACGTTGCCGTTAATCAGTTATGGTGGTTCGAGTCTGTTGATCATGTCGACGGCCATCATGTTTTTGTTACGCATAGATTATGAAACGCGTCTGGAGAAAGCTCAGGCGTTTACACGAGGTTCACGATGAATCAACCGAAGCGGTTAATGGTGATGGCAGGCGGGACCGGCGGACACGTGTTCCCGGGACTGGCGGTTGCGCACCATTTAATGGAACAGGGCTGGCAGGTACGCTGGCTGGGAACCGCAGACCGCATGGAAGCCGACCTGGTACCTAAACACGGTATCGAGATCGACTTTATTCGTATTTCTGGCCTTCGTGGCAAAGGGAGCAAGGCGCTGCTGCTGGCGCCGGTGCGCATTTTCAATGCCTGGCGTCAGGCGCGCGCCATTATGAAGCGTTTTAAGCCTGACGTCGTTCTGGGCATGGGCGGTTACGTTTCCGGTCCGGGAGGACTGGCGGCGTGGTCACTGGGCATCCCCGTTGTTCTGCATGAGCAGAACGGTATTGCCGGGTTGACCAACAAATGGCTGGCAAAAATCGCCACCAAAGTTATGCAGGCCTTCCCCGGGGCATTCCCGAAAGCGGATGTCGTAGGGAATCCGGTGCGTGTGGACGTGCTGGCGCTGCCGCTGCCAGATACGCGTCTGGCGGGTCGCGAAGGGCCGGTGCGCGTGCTGGTCGTCGGCGGTTCCCAGGGCGCACGTATTTTAAACCAGACGATGCCGCAGGTTGCGGCAAAACTGGGTGATGCGGTGACCATCTGGCACCAGAGCGGGAAGGGCGCTCAGCAGACCGTTGAGCAGGCCTACACGCAGGAAGGTCAGCCGCAGCATAAAGTGACTGAATTTATTGATGATATGGCCGCAGCCTATGCCTGGGCCGATGTTGTGGTCTGTCGCTCGGGCGCGCTGACGGTGAGCGAAATCGCCGCCGCCGGTTTGCCGGCGCTGTTTGTGCCGTTCCAGCACAAAGACCGACAGCAGTACTGGAATGCGCTGCCGCTTGAGAAAGCGGGCGCAGCGAAGATTTTTGAGCAGCCACAATTTACCGCTGATGCGGTCGCCACTACCCTGGCGGGCTGGAACCGGGATGTATTACTGGAGATGGCGCAACGCGCACGCGCGACCGCTATCCCGGATGCAACGGAACGGGTGGCAAAAGAAGTGAGCCTGGCAGCCCAGGCATAATTCTCGCAGTGCGTGTTGCGCTGCACGATTTTTTTGAAGTAGTCGATGGCGTTTAGAGAATGAATACACAACAACTGGCAAAACTGCGTTCTATCGTGCCCGAGATGCGTCGCGTCCGGCACATTCACTTTGTCGGCATCGGTGGTGCTGGCATGGGCGGTATTGCCGAAGTGTTAGCTAACGAAGGCTATCAGATCAGCGGGTCTGACCTGGCGCCAAACCCTGTTACGCAGCAGCTGGCGTCGCTGGGGGCGACTATCTATTTCAATCATCGCCCGGAAAACGTGAGCGATGCGAGCGTGGTTGTGGTGTCCAGCGCTATCTCCGCGGATAACCCGGAAATCGTTGCGGCGCATGAGGCGCGCATCCCGGTGATCCGTCGCGCGGAAATGCTGGCGGAACTGATGCGTTTCCGTCACGGCATTGCGGTGGCCGGTACGCACGGTAAAACCACCACAACAGCGATGGTCTCCAGCATTTATGCGGAAGCGGGTCTCGACCCGACGTTCGTTAACGGTGGTCTGGTGAAAGCCGCTGGCGTGCATGCGCGTCTGGGCCACAGCCGTTATCTGATTGCGGAAGCGGATGAGAGCGATGCGTCGTTCCTGCATCTACAGCCGATGGTGGCGATCGTCACCAACATCGAAGCTGACCATATGGACACTTACCAGGGCGACTTCGAGAACTTAAAGCAGACCTTTATTAACTTCCTGCACAACCTGCCGTTCTATGGCCGTGCGGTGATGTGCGTGGACGATCCGGTTATTCGCGAGCTGCTGCCGCGCGTCGGGCGTCAAATTACGACCTACGGCTTCAGCGAAGACGCGGATGTACGCGTAGAAGATTACAAGCAGATCGGTGCGCAGGGGCATTTCACCCTCGCGCGTCAGGATAAAGACCTGCTGCATGTCACCCTGAACGCTCCGGGACGTCACAACGCCCTGAATGCAGCGGCGGCGGTGGCTGTTGCGACAGAAGAAGGCATTGACGATGAAGCGATCCTGCGCGCACTGGAGAGCTTCCAGGGGACGGGCCGTCGTTTCGACTTCCTCGGTGAATTCCCGCTGGAGCCGGTAAACGGTAAGCCAGGGTCTGCGATGCTGGTCGATGACTACGGTCACCATCCGACGGAAGTGGACGCAACCATTAAAGCGGCACGCGCGGGTTGGCCGGAAAAGAATCTGGTCATGATCTTCCAGCCGCACCGTTACACACGTACCCGCGATCTGTATGACGATTTTGCCAACGTCCTTTCGCAGGTCGATACCCTGCTGATGCTGGATGTTTACGCAGCGGGTGAAACTCCGATTCCGGGTGCGGACAGTCGTTCTTTATGTCGTACCATCCGTGGACGCGGTAAAGTAGATCCTATTCTGGTTCCCGACCCGGCGCAGGTGGCTGAAATGCTTGCCCCGGTCCTGACGGGTAACGATCTGATCCTGATTCAGGGCGCGGGAAATATCGGCAAAATCGCCCGTACCTTAGCTGAAATCAAACTGAAGCCGCAAACTCAGGAGGACGAGCGTCATGGCTGATAAGATTGCTGTCCTGTTTGGCGGCACTTCCGCCGAACGCGAGGTTTCTCTGAATTCGGGCGCTGCCGTGCTGGCGGGCCTGCGTGAAGGTGGCGTGGACGCGCATCCGGTTGATCCGAAAGAGGTGGACGTCACGCAGCTGAAAGCGATGGGCTTCGATAAAGCCTTTATCGCGTTGCACGGTCGCGGCGGTGAAGACGGCACGTTGCAGGGGCTGCTGGAGCTGCTCGGTATGCCGTACACCGGCAGCGGCGTGATGGCATCCGCCATCTCCATGGATAAACTGCGCAGCAAACTGCTGTGGCAGGGGGCGGACCTGCCCGTTGCGCCATGGGTTGCACTGACGCGTCGTGAATATGAAATGGGTCTGTCGGACAGCGTTAATACACGCATTGCGGCACTGGGCTTACCGGTTATTGTGAAGCCGAGCCGTGAAGGGTCGAGCGTGGGAATGTCCAAAGTCGATAAAGCTGTAGATTTGGCTGACGCTTTAGCACTGGCATTTCAACATGATGAAGAAGTTCTGATTGAAAAATGGCTTAGCGGGCCGGAATTTACCGTCGCGATGCTTGGCGAAGAAATTTTACCGTCAATTCGCATCCAACCCGCCGGAGTCTTCTATGATTATGAGGCGAAGTATCTCTCTGATGAGACGCAATATTTCTGCCCAGCGGGTCTTGAAGCAGAGCGTGAGGCCGAATTACAGTCTCTGGTGCTTAAAGCCTGGAATGTGCTGGGATGTCGTGGCTGGGGACGCATTGACGTGATGCTTGACGGTGACGGGCAATTTTATCTGCTGGAAGCAAACACGTCTCCGGGTATGACCAGCCATAGCCTTGTGCCGATGGCGGCGCGTCAGGCGGGAATGAGCTTCTCGCAGTTAGTCGTACGTATTCTGGACCAGGCGGGCTGATATGTCTCAGGCTGCATTGAACACGCGCAACCGCGATGACGAAGAAGAATATTCCTCTTCGCGCCGGAGTAATGGAACGCGTCTTGCAGGGATCATCTTCCTGCTCGGGGTGCTGTGCACCGTGTTTATAAGCGGCTGGATGGTGCTGGGCTGGATGGAAGACGCGCAGCGGTTGCCGCTGTCGAAGCTGGTGGTGACCGGGGAGCGACACTACACGCGTAACGATGACATTCGCCAGTCGATTCTGGCGCTTGGGTCGCCTGGCACCTTTATGACGCAGGACGTCAACATTATCCAGAGTCAGATTGAACGTCTGCCGTGGATAAAACAGGCGAGTGTCAGAAAACAATGGCCTGATGAATTGAAGATTCATCTGGTTGAATATGTGCCGATTGCGCGTTGGAATGATCAGCATATGGTTGACGTAGACGGAAATTCGTTCAGCGTCCCGAGCGATCGTGTCAACAAGCAGAATTTACCGATGTTGTATGGCCCGGAAGGCAGCGAAAACGAAGTATTGCAGGGTTTTCGTGAGATGGGGCAGGTGCTGGCTAAGGATCGCTTTACGTTAAAAGATGCTGCGATGACGGCGCGCCGTTCCTGGCAGTTGACCCTAACGAATGGCATTAAGCTCAATCTTGGCCGCGGCGACACAATGAAACGTCTGGCGCGTTTTGTAGAACTTTACCCGGTTTTACAGCAGCAGGCGCAGACGGATGGCAAACGGATAAGCTACGTTGATTTGCGCTATGACTCAGGCGCAGCAGTCGGTTGGGAGCCGGCTCCGGTCGAGGAACCTAATCAGCAACAAAATCAGGCACAGGTACAGGCAGAACAACAATGATCAAGTCGACGGACAGAAAATTGGTAGTAGGACTGGAGATTGGCACCGCGAAGGTTGCCGCTTTGGTAGGGGAAGTTCTGCCCGACGGTATGGTCAATATCATTGGCGTGGGCAGCTGCCCCTCCCGTGGTATGGATAAAGGTGGGGTAAACGACCTTGAGTCGGTGGTGAAATGCGTTCAGCGCGCCATCGACCAGGCTGAATTGATGGCAGATTGCCAGATTTCCTCTGTCTATCTGGCCCTGTCTGGTAAGCACATCAGCTGCCAGAATGAAATCGGTATGGTGCCGATTTCTGAAGAAGAGGTGACGCAGGAAGACGTTGAGAACGTTGTCCACACGGCGAAATCCGTGCGTGTTCGCGACGAGCACCGTGTGCTGCATGTGATCCCGCAGGAATACGCGATCGACTACCAGGAAGGCATCAAGAATCCGGTCGGTCTCTCGGGCGTGCGTATGCAGGCAAAAGTGCACCTGATCACATGTCACAACGATATGGCGAAGAACATTGTAAAAGCCGTTGAACGTTGTGGCCTGAAAGTTGACCAACTCATTTTCGCCGGTCTTGCCGCGAGCTATTCCGTGCTGACCGAAGACGAACGTGAACTGGGCGTCTGTGTGGTCGATATTGGTGGTGGTACAATGGACATGGCCGTCTATACCGGCGGTGCGTTACGCCACACCAAAGTGATCCCGTACGCCGGGAATGTGGTGACCAGCGATATCGCTTACGCCTTTGGTACGCCACCGAGCGATGCAGAGGCGATTAAAGTGCGCCATGGTTGCGCGCTGGGCTCTATCGTCGGCAAAGACGAGAGCGTTGAAGTGCCGAGCGTAGGCGGGCGACCGCCGCGCAGCCTGCAACGCCAGACGCTGGCAGAGGTGATTGAGCCACGTTATACCGAGCTGCTCAACCTGGTCAACGAAGAGATTTTGCAGTTACAGGAACAGCTTCGCCAGCAGGGTGTGAAACATCATCTCGCGGCGGGGATTGTATTAACCGGCGGGGCAGCGCAAATTGAAGGTCTTGCGGCCTGCGCTCAGCGCGTGTTCCATACGCAGGTGCGTATTGGTGCGCCGCTGAATATTACCGGTTTAACGGATTACGCTCAGGAGCCGTATTACTCAACGGCCGTGGGCCTGCTGCACTACGGGAAAGAATCCCATTTGAGTGGTGAAGCAGAAGTGGAAAAACGCGTCTCGGTGGGGTCTTGGGTCAAACGACTTAACACCTGGTTGCGAAAAGAGTTTTAATTTTTTTAAGAGACCGGAGAGAATTAGCGGTCTCGGGCGACAGGCACAACGGAGAGAGAGATTATGTTTGAACCTATGGAATTAACCAACGACGCGGTGATTAAAGTCATCGGCGTCGGTGGCGGCGGCGGTAACGCCGTAGAGCACATGGTGCGCGAGCGCATCGAAGGTGTTGAATTCTTCGCGGTGAACACCGATGCGCAGGCGCTGCGTAAAACGGCTGTTGGCCAGACGATTCAGATCGGTGGTGGCATCACCAAAGGTCTGGGAGCAGGGGCTAACCCGGAAGTGGGCCGCAACGCGGCTGAAGAAGATCGTGAAGCGCTGCGCGCTGCACTGGACGGTGCAGACATGGTCTTCATCGCAGCGGGTATGGGCGGCGGTACAGGTACCGGTGCAGCACCCGTTGTGGCGGAAGTCGCTAAAGATTTAGGTATTCTGACCGTTGCTGTCGTGACCAAGCCTTTCAACTTTGAAGGTAAGAAGCGTATGGCTTTCGCGGAGCAGGGTATCACCGAGCTGTCCAAGCACGTGGACTCTCTGATTACCATCCCGAACGACAAGCTGCTGAAAGTGCTGGGTCGCGGTATCTCTCTGCTGGACGCCTTTGGCGCGGCAAACGACGTGCTGAAAGGCGCGGTTCAGGGTATTGCTGAACTGATTACCCGTCCTGGTCTGATGAACGTTGACTTTGCAGACGTTCGCACCGTGATGTCCGAGATGGGCTACGCGATGATGGGCTCTGGCGTGGCGAGCGGCGAAGACCGTGCGGAAGAAGCCGCTGAAATGGCGATCTCTTCTCCACTGCTGGAAGATATCGATCTGTCTGGTGCGCGCGGCGTGCTGGTCAACATTACCGCTGGCTTTGACCTGCGTCTGGATGAGTTCGAAACCGTGGGTAACACCATCCGTGCGTTCGCCTCTGACAACGCGACCGTCGTTATCGGTACGTCCCTTGATCCGGAAATGAACGACGAACTGCGTGTGACCGTTGTGGCCACCGGTATCGGTATGGACAAGCGTCCTGAGATCACCTTGGTGACTAACAAACAGACTCAGCAGCCGGTTATGGATCGTTACCAGCAGCACGGTATGGCGCCTCTGACTCAGGAGCAAAAACCCGCTGCGAAAGTGGTGAACGACCCGACTCCACAAACGGCAAAAGAGCCAGATTATCTGGATATCCCGGCGTTCCTGCGTAAGCAAGCTGACTAAGAATTGGCTGGAATTTGGGGATTTGCGCTCTTTGTGCTAAACTGGCCCACCGTTAGTGATATACACTCTCGGTTGGATAGTTAATTTGGCGAGATTATACGATGATCAAACAAAGGACACTTAAACGTATCGTTCAGGCGACGGGTGTCGGTTTACATACCGGCAAGAAAGTCACACTGACGTTACGCCCTGCGCCGGCCAATACCGGGGTCATCTATCGTCGCACCGACTTGAATCCACCGGTAGATTTTCCGGCCGATGCCAAATCTGTGCGTGATACTATGCTCTGTACTTGTCTGGTGAACGAGCATGACGTGCGGATTTCTACCGTAGAGCACCTGAACGCCGCCCTGGCGGGTCTGGGTATCGACAACATTATGGTTGAAGTCGATGCGCCAGAAATCCCGATCATGGACGGGAGTGCTGCTCCGTTCGTTTATTTGTTGCTGGATGCCGGCATCGAAGAACTGAACTGCGCGAAGAAATTTGTTCGCATTAAAGAGACCGTTCGCGTCGAAGATGGCGACAAATGGGCTGAATTCAAACCGTACAATGGTTTCTCGTTGGACTTCACCATCGATTTTAACCATCCGGCGATTGACTCCAGCACCCAGCGCTATGCGATGAACTTCTCTGCGGATGCGTTCATGCGTCAGATCAGCCGAGCACGTACCTTCGGCTTTATGCGTGATATCGAATATCTGCAATCCCGCGGCCTGTGCCTGGGCGGCAGCTTCGATTGTGCCATCGTTGTTGACGATTATCGCGTACTGAACGAAGACGGCCTGCGTTTTGAAGATGAATTTGTTCGTCACAAAATGCTGGACGCGATCGGCGACCTCTTCATGTGTGGTCACAACATCATTGGTGCATTTACCGCGTTTAAATCCGGTCATGCACTGAACAACAAATTGTTGCAGGCCGTCCTGGCAAAACAGGAAGCCTGGGAATATGTGACCTTCGAAGACGAAGCTGAACTGCCGCTGGCGTTCAAAGCCCCGACTATGGTCCTGGCGTAACGGTTAAAGCCGTTTCGTAAGAAAAGCGACTGGTTCACTTGGTACTCTCTCCGACCAGGGAAGCCAGTCGTTTTTATTTCTGCCCTTCTTTAATTTGTCCCCCTCACCCCTGGCCTGTGTCGGGTGCCGAATAACGGTGTGTTCGCTGCATTATTGACCGTTTTTACCTGCTGCAAGGTGTCATTCCTGCTGCCGTGTATTGGCTTTAGTGGTAATATCTGGGCGCTAAAAAAGAATAACTGAACTCAGCCTGCACTGGCGGGCGAACGTGGTGGAGCAAGTGAGCGGAATACTGACGCGCTGGCGACAATTTGGCAGACGTTACTTCTGGCCGCATCTCTTATTGGGGATGGTCGCGGCGAGTTTAGGCTTGCCTGTGCTCAGCAACAGCGCAGACGCGGCCACGCCAGCACGTTCCACGACGACCAAACACGATCTCACCACACGGGTTAACTTCACTAATCTCGCATGGCTTGAAGCCAGCCGCCGTCCTAATTTCTCCGTTGATTACTGGCAGCAGCACGCGATTCGCACGGTTATCCGCCATCTGTCGTTCGCGATGGCGCCGCAGACGATGCCTGTTGCGGAAGAAACGCTGCCGGTTCAGGCTCAGCATCTTGCCCTGCTCGATACGCTTAATGCGCTTCTGACGCAGGACAACCAGCCGCCAGTGACCGTAAATCAGACGGCGCAAACGGATTTTGTTTCCCCTGCATCCTTCTCTGTTTCGACATGGATTAGCCAGGTTCACGGCATCCGTGCCGGGCCTCAACGCCTCAGCTAAATTAACCTTTTTCAATACCTTAATTTATCTGCCCGACTGGGGCGTTTGAGAATTTATTATGCTAATCAAATTGTTAACCAAAGTTTTTGGTAGTCGTAACGATCGTACCCTGCGCCGCATGCGCAAAGCTGTGAACGTCATCAACGGTATGGAACCGGCGATGGAGAAGCTCACTGATGATGAGCTGAAAGCGAAAACCGCGGAGTTCCGTGCGCGTCTGGAGAAAGGTGAAACCTTAGAAAGCCTGATCCCGGAAGCCTTCGCCGTTGTACGTGAGGCCAGTAAACGCGTGTTCGGCATGCGTCACTTCGACGTGCAGCTGCTGGGCGGGATGGTGCTCAACGAGCGCTGCATTGCGGAAATGCGTACCGGTGAAGGTAAAACCCTGACGGCAACGCTGCCGGCTTACCTGAATGCGCTGACGGGTAAGGGCGTTCACGTTGTTACCGTCAACGACTATCTGGCGCAGCGCGACGCCGAAAACAACCGTCCACTGTTCGAATTCCTTGGCATGACCGTGGGCATTAACATGTCCGGCCTGCCGGCACCTGCCAAGCGTGAAGCGTATAACGCGGATATCACCTACGGCACCAACAACGAATACGGCTTCGACTACCTGCGTGACAACATGGCGTTCAGCCCGGAAGAGCGCGTCCAGCGTAAACTGCACTATGCGCTGGTGGATGAGGTTGACTCCATTCTGATCGATGAAGCGCGTACCCCGCTGATCATCTCCGGCCCGGCCGAAGACAGCTCCGAGATGTACCGTAAAGTCGACAAAATCATTCCTCACCTGCTGCGTCAGGAGAAAGAAGACTCCGATACTTTCCAGGGGGAAGGTCACTTCTCCGTGGATGAAAAAGCGCGTCAGGTCAACCTGACCGAACGCGGCCTGGTGAAAATCGAAGAGTTGCTGGTGGCTGAAGGCATTATGGAAGAGGGCGAGTCTCTGTACTCCCCGAGCAACATCATGCTGATGCACCACGTAACGGCCGCACTGCGCGCGCACGCCCTGTTCACCCGCGACGTTGACTACATCGTTAAAGACGGCGAAGTCATCATCGTCGATGAACACACCGGCCGTACCATGCAGGGACGTCGCTGGTCCGATGGCCTGCACCAGGCCGTGGAAGCGAAAGAAGGCGTGGATATTCAAAACGAAAACCAGACGCTGGCATCCATCACCTTCCAGAACTACTTCCGTCTGTACGAGAAGCTGGCGGGGATGACCGGTACCGCAGATACCGAAGCGTTTGAGTTCAGCTCCATCTATAAGCTGGATACCGTGGTAGTACCTACCAACCGTCCGATGATCCGTAAGGATATGCCGGACCTGGTATACATGACTGAAGCGGAAAAAATTCAGGCGATCATTGAAGATATTCGCGAACGTACCGCGAAGGGCCAGCCGGTACTGGTGGGGACCATCTCCATCGAGAAATCCGAAGTGGTATCTAACGAGCTGACCAAAGCAGGCATCAAACACAACGTTCTGAACGCCAAGTTCCACGCTAAAGAAGCAGATATCGTTGCGCAGGCCGGTTACCCGGCTGCCGTAACCATCGCCACCAACATGGCGGGTCGTGGTACCGATATTATGCTCGGCGGTAGCTGGCAGGCCGAAGTGGCGGAGCTGGAAAACCCAACCCCAGAGCAAATCGCGCAGATCAAAGCCGACTGGCAGGTGCGTCACGACGCGGTGCTGGCATCCGGTGGTCTGCACATCATTGGTACCGAGCGTCATGAATCCCGTCGTATCGATAACCAGCTGCGCGGTCGTGCAGGTCGTCAGGGTGATGCCGGTTCTTCCCGCTTCTATCTGTCTATGGAAGATGCGCTGATGCGTATTTTCGCCTCTGACCGTGTGTCCGGCATGATGCGTAAACTGGGCATGAAACCTGGCGAAGCGATCGAGCACCCGTGGGTTACCAAAGCGATTGCCAACGCCCAGCGTAAAGTGGAAAGCCGCAACTTCGATATTCGTAAGCAGCTGCTGGAATATGATGACGTTGCCAACGACCAGCGTCGTGCGATCTACACCCAGCGTAACGAACTGCTGGACGTGTCCGACGTGAGCGAAACCATCAACAGCATTCGCGAAGATGTGTTCAAGGCCACTATCGACGCTCATATTCCACCGCAGTCTCTGGAAGAAATGTGGGATATCGAAGGCTTGCAGGAACGTCTGAAAAACGACTTCGATCTCGAACTGCCAATCAAAGAGTGGCTGGACAAAGAGCCTGAGCTGCACGAAGAGACCCTGCGCGAGCGTATCTACGAAACCGCGCTGGACGTCTACAAGCGTAAGGAAGAAGTGGTTGGCGCAGAGATGATGCGTCACTTCGAGAAAGGCGTAATGTTGCAGACCCTGGACTCCCTGTGGAAAGAGCATCTGGCGGCAATGGACTACCTGCGTCAGGGTATCCACCTGCGTGGTTATGCGCAGAAAGATCCGAAGCAGGAGTACAAGCGTGAATCCTTCTCCATGTTTGCTGCCATGCTGGAGTCGCTGAAGTATGAAGTCATCAGCACCCTGAGCAAAGTTCAGGTGCGTATGCCGGAAGAAGTGGAAGCGATGGAGCAGCAGCGTCGTGAAGAAGCTGAGCGTCTGGCACAGATGCAGCAGTTGAGCCATCAGACCGATGAGAGCGAAGCCGCAGCAGCAATCGCAGCGCAGACGGGCGATCGTAAAGTCGGTCGTAACGATCCGTGCCCATGCGGTTCCGGCAAAAAATACAAGGCGTGCCACGGCCGCCTGAGCTAAGAACATAACAAACCGAAAAGGCGCAGATATCTGCGCCTTTTTTATGGAAGTGACATGATGAAAACACTGCAAATTGCTGTCGGGATCATTCGCAACCCGCAAAATCAGATCTTCATTACCCAACGTGCCGCCGATGCGCACATGGCCAACAAATGGGAATTCCCCGGCGGAAAAATCGAATCAGGTGAAACGCCGGAGCAGGCGCTGGTGCGTGAGCTTCAGGAAGAGGTGGGGATCACCCCGCTTGGCGCAACGCTGTTCGATAAGCTGGAGTACCAGTTTCCGGATCGTCACATCACGCTGTGGTTCTGGCTGGTTGAAAACTGGGAAGGTGAGCCGTGGGGAAAAGAGGGGCAGCCGGGTAACTGGATTGAGCTTCAGGCCAGCGATGCGGAAAAATTCCCGCCTGCCAATGAGCCTGTGATCCTCCGGCTGGCCGCACAACCGTAGGCCTGCTGAGCGAAGCGCCAGCAGGCTTTGAACGTTACTGCTGGTTTTCGCTCCAGTCATCGCTATCCGAGAGATCGCCTTCGCTCGGAATGCGTTTCTCTTCCGCCGCCCATTCGCCCAGGTCTATAAGCTGACAGCGCTTGCAGCAGAATGGGCGAAATGGACTCACTTCTCCCCAGACGACAGTTTTCCCACAGGTTGGGCAGTTTACGGTGGTTACGTCAGACATCGGCACTCCTTAACAACAGGCCAGTTCAAAATCGAGGCGTTCCGGCACGGTGCCATGTTCACTGTCCAGCGGCATAAAGCGGATCGCGAAACGGCTTTTATGTCCGGAAATTTGCGGGTAAAGCTGCTCGCCAAGAGACAGATTCAGGCGCAGAAGATCGGCGTCGTCGCCGTTATCCTGATAAAAACCGTTGAGACTGGTTTGTTTGCGGAACGGGGCAGAGTTACGCACAAGATCGAGGATCAGGGATAACGTCTGATTCATCGGCTCCAGGCTGCCCAGCCAGCTGTTCACCTGGCGATCGCGCTGTTCCTGCGGCATGTGCAGCCACATATGCAGCGTTGGCAGGTCAAAGCTACAGCATCCGCCCGGTATGCTCAGGCGCTGGCGCACCAGCGCAATCAGACGATCCTCTCGTAAAAACTGGCCAACGCGCGGCGCGGCCATCAGGGTCGTGCTGCTGTTTTTCAGCTGCTTGCGTAAAGCGTCAATTCGACTTTGATCCACGCCCGGTACTTCGGCCCAGGCCTGTAATTTACGCTGCTGGCGCTCCAGCTCTTTCAACAGCTCAGTGCGGACGTCGCCGCGTTCAATCACATCCAGCAGATCGCCCACGTTGCGGAAAAAATGCAGCGCCGTGGCGTGATCGTTGACAGGCAGATGTTGTGAAAGCTGTTGAATAAGAAATTCTATGCGTAGCCAGGTACGCATTTTTTCGTTAAGCGGGTGCTCAAAAAGGATATGAGTCGACATTATGGTTTTTCCTGTGCAACGGCCTGCGCGGCGAAGGTCAGATACTGCGCGTGCAGACGAGCAACATCCGATGCAATGGCATCTGGTGCGCCGTTATTATCAATAACATCATCCGCAATGGCGAGGCGCGCTTCGCGCGTGGCCTGTGCGGCAAGAATTTGTTCAGCATGCTCGCGAGAAACATTGTCACGCGCCATGGTTCTCTGGATTTGCGTTTCGCGGGAAACGTCAATCACCAGCGTTCTGTCTGCTTTATTTTGAAGCTGATTTTCCACCAGTAACGGGACCACCCACAACACATAGGGCGAAAGGGCTGCGGCAATCTGACGCTGAGTTTCCTGGTGGATAATGGGGTGGAGCAGGGCATTAAGCCAGGCTTTTTCCGCTGGATCGGAAAATATGCACTCACGCAGCTGCCGACGATTCAGGGTGCCGTCAGCCTGTATCACACGGCGACCAAAATGCGCTTCGATGGCGTTTAAGGCGGGTGTATTGGGTTCTACCACCTGACGGGCAATGATATCGGCGTCGATAATCGTGATGCCGAGACGAGCAAACGCGTGCGCAACGGTGCTTTTACCACTACCGATGCCGCCGGTTAATGCGACGATATACCCCATTAAATCAGATCCTGGGAATTATTCAGTTTTAAAATCAGTTGCTTAAAATTCAAACTTACAACAGCCAATGTTTAGCTCTCTTTACCCGCTTTTTACCAGGTAAATTTATAGGATTGTAGCGTAAAAAAAGAGAATTTCGCAGTCTTGCGGAGCAGGTATTAGTGCGTATGATAGCGTCACTGGAGTTGTGCTTTTAATATATTTGCCTCTAACCCCAGGAATCCGCACATGCGTATCGAAGAAGATCTGAAGTTAGGTTTCAAAGACGTTCTTATCCGCCCTAAACGCTCTACACTGAAAAGTCGCTCAGACGTTGAACTCGAACGTCAATTCACCTTTAAGCATTCCGGTCAGACGTGGTCTGGCGTGCCGATTATCGCGGCCAACATGGACACCGTCGGAACCTTCGAGATGGCGACCGCACTGGCGCAATTCGACATCCTTACTGCGGTACACAAACACTACCGCGCTGAAGAGTGGGATGCGTTTGTCGCCTCCGCCTCGGCTGACGTGGTGAAGCATGTGATGGTCTCGACCGGTACCTCTGATGCAGATTTCGAGAAAACCAAACAGATCCTGAACGCCAATCCAGCGCTGAATTTTGTCTGCATTGACGTGGCAAATGGTTATTCCGAGCATTTCGTTCAGTTCGTCAGCAAGGCACGTGAGGCCTGGCCAACCAAAACCATCATCGCGGGCAACGTGGTGACCGGTGAAATGTGTGAAGAGCTGATCCTCTCCGGGGCCGACATTGTAAAAGTTGGCATTGGCCCGGGGTCCGTTTGCACCACGCGCGTGAAAACCGGTGTGGGTTATCCGCAGCTGTCTGCGGTAATTGAATGCGCTGACGCTGCGCACGGTCTGGGCGGCCAGATCATCAGCGACGGTGGCTGCACCATGCCAGGCGATGTCGCGAAAGCCTTCGGCGGCGGCGCGGATTTCGTGATGCTCGGCGGCATGCTGGCTGGCCACGAAGAGAGCGGCGGTACCGTGGTGGAAGAGAACGGCGAGAAATTCATGCTGTTCTACGGAATGAGCTCTGAATCCGCGATGACCCGTCACGTGGGCGGTGTCGCGAAATACCGTGCGGCGGAAGGCAAAACCGTTAAGCTGCCACTGCGTGGTCCGGTCGAAAACACGGCGCGCGATATCCTCGGCGGTCTGCGTTCTGCCTGCACCTACGTTGGTGCTTCCCGCCTGAAAGAGCTGACGAAACGCACGACGTTTATCCGCGTTCAGGAGCAGGAAAACCGCGTATTTAATAGCCTCTGACGGCTACGGCTGGCGCGCGTCCGTGCGCCAGCGTTACCCCGCGCTCATTGCATCCCCCAGATGGAAAATCGGTAAATACATTGCCACCACCAGCGTGCCAATAATCAGACCCGTCACGACCAGTAGCAAAGGCTCAAGAAGCGCCGCCAGATTGTCTGCCTGCTGAAATGTCTGTTCCGTATGGTGGCGGGCCAGATTCATCAGCATCACATCCAGTGAACCCGACACTTCTCCGGTGCGAATGAGCTGAATACACAGTGGCGTAAAAACAGAGGCCTTCTGGAAGGAGGACCACACGGGCATCCCCTGTTCGATATCGCTGCGTATCTCACGGAGTTTCTCCTGCCAGTAGCCCCTCTCAACGGTCTCCTCCACACTCTCCAGTCCTTGTAAAAAGGCAATTCCGGCCTGCTGGGTTAATGACAGCACGGTAAAAATCTGCCCCAGTTTTTGCCCGCGCGTCAGCGTGCCCATCACCGGTACGTGTAACAAGACATACTGCCAGCGTGGATGCCGCCGCAGCTTACAGGCGATGACAACCATTGCCACGAGCAGGGCCAAAAGGGTGAGGATATGCGCCTGAACCAAGGCCGCCAGCCCCATGACTGCCTGCGTGAGCAAAGGGAGCGGGGTGTTGAACGTTTTGTAGATTGCAGCAAACTCAGGCAAAACCAGCGTGACCATCGCCAGCACCACGAAAACGGCGAGCGTCAGGATGATCAGCGGATAGCGCAGCGCTTTCTTCACCTTTGCACTGAGCTGCTGCTGGGATTTTTGTTGCTGCGCAAGCTGACGGCAGCAGGCTTCGAGCTTACCCGTTAGCTCACCCGTCTTCACCATTGAGACATAAAGAGGGCTAAACACCTCTGGCCATTTCTTCATGGCCTCTGACAGGGCGCAACCTTCGCTCAGGTCATCAGCAAGACTGTGCAGCAGCGCCTGCCAGTGCTGCAAAGGATGCTGTTCCGCCAGCATGTGCAGGCTTTGGGATAGCGTGAGTCCAGCCTGTAGCAGCGTGGCGAGCTGGCGAAAAATATCGTAGCAGTGCTGCACCTGCCATCGCTGGCGCTGCTGACAGCGTTTTAGCGCCAGCGGGTGCAGTTGTTTAAGCACCAGAGCCGTGTAAGCTGCGTCACGGTCGATGGCCCAGAGGGTGCCGGTTTGCACCTCCCCCTCGGTGTTCAGGGCACGCCAGCGCCAGAGCGAATTAGCAGCCATCGGGCATTCCCAGGACGCGCAACAGCTCTTCGAGCGTGGTCAGCCCTTGTTCTACGGCCATGCAGCCATGCTCAAACAAAGAGGTCATTCCCGCCTGACGAGCGCTGGACCCAATCACCTCCGTGCTTGCTCCGCTGGCGATGGCCTGCCGCAGCGTGTCGTCGATGACGAGCACTTCAAAAATGGCTACGCGACCATAAAAACCGTGGTAGCAGCGATCGCAGCCGGTGGGTTGCCAGCGAGGAAGCGGCCGGGGCCACAGCGTGCGGGGTAATTCGGTGTGGCGGCTGGCTTCCTGTCGGCAGTACGGACATAAACGGCGCACCAGTCGCTGGGCAATCACCATCGAGAGCGCCGAAGAGATCATCCAGCGCGCGACGCCCATCTGTTGCAGCCGTACCAGCGTTTCAGTCGTCGAATTAGTATGGAGGGTGGACAGCACCAGATGCCCGGTTTGCGCCGCCTTAATGGCAATTTCTGCCGTTTCGCCGTCACGAATTTCACCCACCATAATGATGTCAGGATCCTGCCTGAGCAGGGCACGCAGCACGCTCTGAAAGGTCAGCCCCGCGCGCGGATTAATCTGCGTCTGGTTTAAGCCTGCAAGCGGGATTTCAACGGGATCTTCCACGCTGCAAATATTGACGTCAGGGGTATTTCGCGCCTGTAACGCGCTGTACAGCGTCACCGTTTTCCCGCTACCGGTCGGGCCGGTGACCAGAATCAACCCCTGAGGGCTGTTAAGCGCCCCGGCAAAACGGGCCTGCTGGTCTGCGCTCATCCCCAGCTGTTCAAGCTCCAGTGCCTGCTGTACCTGGTGAAGCAGACGAAGCACGATTTTTTCTCCACCACTACAGGGAAGGGTTGCGATACGAAAAGAGACGGGGACGCTTGCCAGCTCCACCGTAAACTGGCCGTCCTGCGGCAGGCGGCGCTCCGCAATATCCAGTTGACCCAGCACCTTCAGGCGTGCGGCAAGCGTAGTCCCGAGGGCGGCAGAGATCGGCAGTTGCGGGTAGAGAACACCGTCGATTCGCAAACGGATCTGGTAGCCGTGCTCTGTCGGTTCAATATGGATGTCAGAAGCCCGCTGGTTTACTGCCTGCTGCAAGGTTGTACTGAGCACGTCAGCGGCTGAGTTTGGCGCTATGCCCGGCAGGTGTGATGATGAGACGGACTGAAGCCGTTTTTCCATCCGTTCTGCCGTCCAGCACTCAATATCAATGCGCTTCTGCGTGGCGAAGCGTAACGCTTCCATCAGCTCAGAGGCAGGATTACCCACCACCGCAATGCTGATCATATCGGTGTCGCTTGCGAGTAGCAGTGCGTGATGGCGCTGACAGAGCGTCATTAGCTGTTCGGTATTCATTGTCCACTCCTGTCAGTTGTTGTCGAAGCGGAAAACATCTTCACAGGCTTGTCTGAGCGCCGTGTCGGACGCAATTTTGCAGTCACGCGTCCAGCCCGTCATACCGTTACCGTCGCTCCAGATCGGTGTCATGAGCACTTCAAGTCCGTTAAGGCTTTCCTGCCCTGTTAACGATACGGCCCCCTTTGCCACGCTCATCGCTGAAACGTAACGTGTGGTTGTCGGGGAGGGGATGCCATTGGTGCCTGCGTCGCAGCTATCCACACCACCACGATCCAGGGCGCAAAGCTCAATGGCGGTGCGGTAGGGGATGAACGTTTGCAGCATATCGGTGAGCGCCGCTTTTCGCAGGTAGTTCTGATAGGCCGGAACGCCAATCGCGCTCAGGATGGCAATAATGCCAATGACCACCATTAGCTCAATCAGGGTAAATCCTTGTTGTCTGTTCATGTCTGCTCCTTACGTTAAGTGGCGCTACTGTGGCAGTGCCAGCATGCAGAAACGAGGGGCAAAAGCGTGAACGTGAAGGGGCTTTCAGGGAAATGATGCAGTGTTGCAGAGAAGGACAGCGTAATTGCGAGCGGTTTCGTATTTCCCCTCTCCGCCCGGAGAGGGGAGGATAATTTATTTGAAGCGCATCGAGAGGTCGAGGGCGCGGACGTGCTTGGTCAGGGCGCCAACGGAGATGTAATCGACGCCGGTTTCAGCAAATTCGCGGATGGTGTCGAACGTCACGTTGCCGGACACCTCAAGCTGCGCCTGGCCGTTTGTGCGTTTGACCGCTTCACGCATCTGCTCCGTGTCGAAGTTATCGAGCATGATGATGTCAGCCCCCGCTTTAATGGCCTCGTCCAGCTCCTCCAGCGTTTCCACTTCCACTTCGACCGGCACATCCGGATGTAGCCAGAAGGCTTTTTCCACGGCCTGACGCACCGAGCCAGAGGCAATAATGTGGTTCTCTTTGATCAGGAAGGCATCGGATAGCCCCAGACGATGGTTGGCGCCGCCACCGCAGAGTACCGCGTATTTCAGCGCGGTCCGCAGGCCCGGCAGAGTTTTACGGGTATCCAGCAGCTGCGTGCGGGTGCCTGCCAGCAGGTCAACGTAGCGGCGTACTTCACTGGCAACGCCAGAGAGCGTTTGCACAAAATTGAGCGCGGTGCGTTCACCGGTCAGCAAGACGCGGGACGGGCCGTCCAGCTCGAACAGTGGCTGATTCGCCGTGACCGCATCACCGTCTTCAACGTGCCATGTTACCTGCACCTCGTCGCCTGCCAGCTGGGTAAAGACCTCCTCAACCCAGCGTTTGCCGCAGAAAACCCCCGCTTCGCGGGTGATGATCACCGCATGCGAGCGTGTCTCTTTTGGCAACAATTGGGCGGTAATATCGTTATCGGCGCTGACGTCGCCGCCGAGATCTTCTTTCAGGGCATGGGCAACGCTTGCCGGGATATCACTATTAATACGTTCCAGAAGCGCGTCACGTCGGTGGTCGGGGTTATAGCGGCGAGGCGGCATGATAAAACTCCAAATTGGTAACGAATCATAATATTGAAACATGCTACTCTGAACCGAGTAACAGCACCATAGATAAGGAGTTCCAGCATGTTGTTAGAAAACGGATGGCTGGTGGACGCGCGGCATGTACCGTCGCCGCACCACGACTGCCGCCCGGAGGATGAAAAGCCCACACTGCTGGTGGTTCACAATATTAGTCTCCCGCCGGGTGAGTTTGGCGGTCCGTGGATCGATGCGTTATTCACTGGAACGATAGATCCCGATGCCCACCCCTTCTTTGCTGAGATTGCGCATCTGCGCGTATCGGCGCACTGTCTGATCCGTCGTGATGGCGAAGTGGTTCAGTATGTTCCTTTTGATAAGCGAGCCTGGCATGCCGGCGTGTCGATGTATCAGGGGCGCGAGCGGTGCAATGATTTCTCTATTGGAATTGAACTGGAAGGAACGGACACCACGCCTTACACCGATGCGCAATATGAGAAACTGGTTGCTGTAACGCAAACGTTAATCGGGCGCTATCCCGCCATTGCAGACAATATTACAGGGCACAGCGACATCGCCCCCGAAAGAAAAACCGACCCCGGCCCGGCGTTTGACTGGTCCCGGTTTCACGCCATGCTTACCACGTCGTCAGATAAGGAGATAACATGACGTTGTTTACCATGCTGCTGGTTATGATCGCTGAACGCCTGTTTAAGCTCGGCGAGCACTGGCATCTGGATCACCGGCTGGAGGTGTTATTCCGCCGCATCAGGCATTTTTCCATGCTGCGCACGTTGCTGATGGCGGCAGGCGTGATGGCGATTACGTTCCTGTTGCTGCGCTCGCTTTACGGCCTCTTTTTCAACGTGCCGCTGCTGGTGGTGTGGATCCTGCTCGGCGTGCTGTGTATTGGCGCGGGCAAGGTGCGTTTGCACTATCACGCGTATCTGAAAGCCGCTTCCCGGGATGATGCCCACGCGCGCGGCGCGATGGCGAGCGAGTTGACGATGATCCACGGCGTACCGCCGGATTGCGATGAACGCGAGTTTCTGCGGGAGCTGCAAAACGCGCTGCTGTGGATCAACTTCCGTTACTACCTGGCGCCGCTGTTCTGGTTCGTGGTGGGCGGACCCTGGGGGCCGGTACTGCTGATGGGTTATGCGTTCCTGCGCGCCTGGCAGACCTGGCTTGCCCGCTATCTTACGCCGCATGAACGTCTACAGTCCGGCATTGATGCCATCCTGCACGTGCTCGACTGGCTTCCGGTGCGTCTGGTAGGCGTGGTCTATGCCCTCATCGGTCACGGTGAAAAGGCGCTGCCCGCGTGGTTTGTCTCCCTTGCAGACCGCCATACCTCGCAGTATCAGGTTTTAACCCGACTGGCACAGTTCTCGCTGGCGCGTGAGCCGCACACGGATAAAGTCGCAACGCCAAAAGCTGCCGTCTCGATGGCGAAGAAAACATCCTTTGTGGTGGTGGTGATTGTGGCGCTGCTAACGATTTACGGCACGCTGGTCTGACCCAGCGCGCCGAAGCCGTTACGGCGTATCCGCGGGCGGGATGCCGAAGTCAGGCATCCCGTTTTCGTTCCAGCGGACGAGTTTCAGGCGAGTATGGCGATTGGGATCGTAAAGCGGATCGCCTTCAATTTCAGTGTAGTTTCGCGCGTGGTAGACCAGCACATCTTCGCCTTCCGGCGTCTGCGTAAAGCTGTTATGGCCTGGCCCATACTGACGGTTTTCGTAGCTGGTGACGAACACCGGGCGCGGGGATTTATGCCAGTTAGCCGGGTTTTGCGGATCGGCATTCAGGTCTGCCCACAGTAATCCCATGCAGTAGTTCTCGTCGGTGGCGCTGGCGGAATAGCTGATAAACAGCTTATCGCCATGGAACAGCACCGCCGGGCCTTCGTTGACCCAGAACCCACGGCACTCCCAGTCATATTCCGGTTTACTGAGCATCACCGGCTCGCCTTTCAGCGTCCACGGATTTTCCATTTCACACAGGTAAAGATTGGAGTTACCGGAAATGTCCGGGGCTTTTTGCGCCCACAGATACCAGCGTTTACCCTGATGAACAAAGGTGGTGGCATCCAGCGCGAAGGTGTCAAACGGGGTTTTGATTTGCCCTTTTTCCACCCACGTACCGGTGAGCGGATCGCGATCTGCACATTCAATGGCAAACATGCGATGCTGGAACATCCCGAGCTGATCGAGCGCCTGGGTATGCGTGGCGGCAAAATAGATGTACCACCTGCCGTCGATATGATGCAGCTCCGGTGCCCAGATCAGCTGGCTCATCGGGCCGGTGTCGGGCTTGCGCCAGGCAACCACCTCTTCGGCATCGCGTAAACCTTCCAGCGAGTCCGCGCGGCGGATCGCCAGCCGATCGTACTCCGGTACGGAGGCGATAAAGTAATATTGCCCATCGTGACGCAGGATATACGGGTCGGCGCGTTGTTCAATAAACGGGTTTGGCCAGGTTTGCATTCGGCTTTCCTTATTTAGTCTCAGCGGCTTTGAGTTCCTGATAATCGTTCAGCTCGCGATAGTTGGTGCGACGCTTTTCCAGATCGGACTGGATCTGCTTCATGGTCTCACGGTCCACTTTCAGCAGACGTACTACGCCCGCGGTAATTAAGTATCCAATGCCGGGAATGACGGTAAACAGCAGCACGATCCCGTTGATGGCATCCGCGCTCTGCGCTTTTGCGCCCGCGTCGTAACCGTACCAGGAGAGCAGGAAGCCGACCATTGCCCCGGCAATCGCCAGACCCAGCTTCAGGAAGAAGATGTTGCCGGAGAAGCTGATCCCGGTGATGCGTTTCCCGGTTTTCCACTCGCCGTAGTCATCCACGTCGGCCATCAGCGACCAGTGCAGCGGAGACGGAATTTGATGCAGGATATTCAGCAGGAAGTAGAGCACGACAATGGTTGTCGTCGCTTTCGGGTCGAAGAAGTAAAAGGCGCAGGAGAAAATCGCCAGCACGATGTTGGTCCAGAAGAAGACCTTCAGCTTACACCAGCGGTCGGTCAGCACTTTCGCCAGCATACTGCCGAACATCATGCCGACCACGCCCAGGCTGATAAACAGCGTGGCGAAATGGGTGCTTTGCCCCATGACCCAGGTGACGTAATACATGGTGGCCGCCATGCGGATAAAGCCAGGGCAGACGTTGCACAGGGTTAACAGCAGGATCCGCACCCACTGGTCATTCTTCCACACGTCTTTCAGGTCGTTTTTCAGTTCGTCATGAGTTTGCACCGCCGGACGCACGCGCTCCCGCACCGTGGCGAAGCAGAACAGGAACATGCAGGTACCAATCAGCGCCAGCACGGTCATCGCCATCTGGTAGCCTTTGGCTTTGTTATCCCCACCGAACCAGTCGGCCATCGGCAGGAGCGTCAGCGACAGCAGCAGCGTGGCGATACCAACCATAACAAAACGGTAGGACTGGCAGGCAACGCGCTCTTTCGGGTCGTTGGTGATCACGCCGCCGAGCGAGCAGTACGGAATGTTGATGGCGGTATAGGTCAGCGACAGCAGGAAATAGGTGACAAACGCATAGATAACTTTGCTGTTATAGCTCCAGTCAGGCGTGGTAAACATCAGGATGCTGAACAGCGCGTAGGGGAAGGCAATCCACAGCAGCCATGGACGAAACCGGCCATATTTGCTGCGGGTACGGTCGGCAATCGCGCCCATAATTGGGTCCGTGACGGCATCAATGACGCGTACGGACAGGAGTAAAACGCCAACCAGTGCAGGAGCCAGACCAAAAATATCCGTATAAAAGTAGTTAACAAATAACATGATGGCGCCAAAGATGATGTTGCATCCGGCGTCACCCATGCCATAGCCGATCTTTTCTTTTACTGACAGTTTGTTGTTATTCATCGACAGCTCTCCGGGTTTCGGTATGGAGAGAATTATTCGCTGGCAAACGAATATATGCGTTGCAATATAAAGGCGGTGATATGGAGGATTTTGCTGTGGGCGCGAATTTGTGAGGAAGGTAACAAGACGCTGTACCCGCAACCGCGAGTACAGCGAGAAAACACTTAGTGCGCTTTCACCGTTTTGGCATTTTTCTGTTTCACCATATAACCCACGCCGAGGATCGCAATCCAGACCGGGATCAGGTAGACGGAAATCGCCATGCCTGGGGTGATGAGCATAATGACCAGCACAGCTGCCATGAACAGCAGGCAAACCCAGTTCCCCAGCGGATAGAGCAGGGCAGGGAAGCGCGTGGTTACGCCCTGCTGGTGCTTGGCGCGGCGGAACTTGATGTGCGCGAGGCTAATCATCGCCCAGTTAATCACCAGCGCGGAAACCACCAGCGCCATCAGCAGACCGAAGGCAGATTCCGGTGCCAGGTAGTTAATCAGAACGCACAGCGCCGTCACGACCGCCGACACGATGATGGTATTAACCGGTACGCCACGCTTATCAACGGTAAGCAGCGCTTTCGGTGCGTTGCCCTGTTGCGCCAGGCCGAACAGCATACGGCTGTTGCAGTAAACGCAGCTGTTATAAACGGAGAGCGCGGCGGTCAGCACCACGACGTTGAGCGCGTTCGCCACGAAGGTGTCGCCCAGCTCGTGGAAGATGAGCACAAACGGGCTGGTATCCGCCGTCACGCGCGTCCATGGCAGCAGGGAGAGCAGGACCGCCAGGGAGCCCACATAGAAGATCAGAATACGGTAGATAACCTGGTTAGTGGCTTTCGGAATGCTCTGCTCCGGGTTGTCGGCTTCCGCGGCGGTGATGCCCACCAGCTCCAGACCGCCGAAGGAGAACATGATAATTGCCATCATCATCACCAGACCGGTCATGCCGTGCGGCAGGAACCCGCCTTGCTCCCAAAGGTTGCGCACGGTGGCCTGCGGACCGCCGTTGCCGCTGAACAGCAGCCAGCCGCCGAAGATGATCATCGCTACAACGGCAATCACTTTGATGATGGCAAACCAGAACTCCATCTCACCAAACACTTTTACGTTGGTCAGGTTAATGGCATTGATAATGACGAAGAAGGCCGCCGCAGACGCCCAGGTGGGGATCTCCGGGTACCAGAACTGAATGTATTTCCCAACGGCGGTCAGCTCGGCCATGGCAACCAGAACGTACAGAACCCAGTAGTTCCACCCCGAGGCGAAACCTGCGAAGCTGCCCCAGTATTTATAGGCGAAGTGGCTGAATGAGCCTGCGACCGGCTCCTCAACAACCATTTCACCTAACTGGCGCATAATCAGAAATGCAATAAAACCCGCAATCGCGTACCCCAGAATAATGCCCGGACCGGCCGACTGGATAACCGATGCACTGCCCAGAAACAGGCCAGTACCAATAGCACCGCCCAGGGCGATGAGCTGAATATGGCGGTTTTTAAGGCCGCGCTTTAGCTGATCGCCATGCTGTTGAGCTTCCATTTGAAACCTCGTGTGTGGTTGTTATGTTCACGCTGTGCGTGTGTAATTATGAAAGTCCATATTCTGTATTTATTTCTTTACGGTTAACGATACCGAAAAAAGCGGAGATGGCTTCCGTTAGCGCAAGAATAGTGGTAAGCGCCAGCGAATGCACCTGCTTTATGAAGGGATGAAGACGACTTGAATAAAAAGAAACCAATTGTAAATCGGTACGTTAACCCCTCATACCCCAATCTATAGAATAGAAATGCGTCAGAAGAGGGCGAATTTTCATTTTTTGCCTTGTTGAATCGCTTCAGATTGCAAAAACCCTCGTTTCATTATGGTTAAAGCTGCCTCTTTGGTAGTAACCATTTCATTTGTGCAAAGTTACATTCCTGAAACGTTAGTTCTGTAAGGTTGTTAAAATGTGCCGGGTTTACTGATTTCAATCAAAACCAATATGGACAGAAGGTGAATACTTTGTTACTTTAGCGATACGAACATGAAATTGGTAAGACCAATTGACTCCGGGCAAAAAGGCGTAAGACAGGGAATATGGCCTACAGCAAAATTCGCCAACCAAAACTTTCCGATGTGATTGAGCAGCAGCTGGAGTTTTTGATTCTCGAAGGGACACTGCGCCCGGGCGAGAAACTCCCGCCAGAACGCGAGCTGGCAAAACAGTTCGACGTTTCACGCCCCTCTCTGCGTGAGGCGATTCAACGTCTCGAAGCAAAGGGCCTGTTGCTCCGTCGCCAGGGTGGCGGAACCTTTGTGCAAAACAGCCTGTGGCAGAGCTTCAGCGACCCGCTGGTAGAACTTCTCTCTGACCACCCAGAATCCCAGTTTGATCTGCTTGAGACCCGTCACGCGCTGGAAGGTATCGCGGCTTATTACGCCGCCCTTCGCAGCACTGATGAAGACCGCGTACGTATTCGCGAGCTGCATCAGGCCATTGAAC
The DNA here is from genome assembly GCF_014930525.1 of Enterobacter cloacae complex sp. S1. Classification (NCBI taxonomy): domain Bacteria; kingdom Pseudomonadati; phylum Pseudomonadota; class Gammaproteobacteria; order Enterobacterales; family Enterobacteriaceae; genus Enterobacter; species Enterobacter cloacae complex sp. S1. The sequence continues at coordinate 31,171 of NZ_JADBRE010000001.1, read as the reverse complement.
GGGCACAGCAGTCCGGCGATTTAGACGCCGAGTCCAATGCCGTCGTCCAGTATCAAATTGCCGTCACCGAAGCGGCGCACAACGTGGTGCTCCTCCATCTGCTACGCTGCATGGAGCCGATGCTGGCCCAGAACGTTCGTCAGAATTTTGAATTGTTGTATGCCCGTCGGGAGATGCTCCCGCTGGTAAGCAACCATCGCACCCGAGTATTCGAGGCGATAATGGCCGGGGAACCGGAGCAGGCGCGCGAAGCGTCGCACCGCCATCTGGCTTTCATTGAGGAAATCTTGCTGGACCGCAGCCGTGAACAATCGCGTCGCGAACGTTCATTACGCCGCATACAGCAACGAAAGGATTAAGCGCCAGGTACTTTTAGAGCGCGGCAACTAAACGCAGAACCTGTCTTATTGTGTTTTCTGGCGAAAATACAATGGGACAGGTTCCAGACAAATCAACGTATTAGATAGATAAGGAATACCCCCATGTCAGAACGTCTCCAAAATGACGTGGATCCGATCGAAACTCGCGACTGGCTACAGGCGATCGAATCGGTCATCCGTGAAGAAGGTGTTGAGCGCGCTCAGTATCTGATTGATCAGCTGCTTTCAGAAGCACGCAAAGGCGGCGTGAAAGTGGCTTCAGGTGCAGGGGCTAGCAACTACGTAAACACGATTGCCGTCGAAGACGAACCGGAATACCCGGGCAATCTGGATCTGGAACGCCGTATCCGTTCTGCTATCCGCTGGAACGCCATCATGACCGTTCTGCGCGCATCCAAGAAGGACCTGGAACTGGGTGGCCACATGGCGTCCTTCCAGTCTTCTGCGACCATTTACGAAGTGTGCTTCAACCACTTCTTCCGTGCAGCTAACGAGAAAGATGGCGGCGATCTGGTGTACTTCCAGGGCCACATCTCTCCGGGCATCTATGCACGTGCCTTCCTGGAAGGTCGTCTGACTGAAGAGCAGATGAACAACTTCCGTCAGGAAGTTCACGGTAAGGGTCTGTCTTCTTACCCGCACCCTAAACTGATGCCTGAGTTCTGGCAGTTCCCGACCGTATCTATGGGTCTGGGTCCAATCGGTGCGATCTATCAGGCTAAATTCCTGAAGTACCTGGAACACCGTGGTCTGAAAGACACCTCTGAGCAGACCGTTTACGCCTTCCTGGGCGACGGTGAAATGGATGAGCCAGAATCTAAAGGCGCGATCACCATCGCGACCCGTGAGAAGCTGGACAACCTGTGCTTCATCATCAACTGTAACCTGCAACGTCTGGATGGTCCGGTAACCGGTAACGGCAAGATCATCAACGAACTGGAAGGCATCTTCGCAGGTGCTGGCTGGAACGTGATCAAAGTGATGTGGGGCGGTCGTTGGGATGAGCTGCTGCGTAAAGACACCAGCGGTAAACTGATCCAGCTGATGAACGAAACCGTTGACGGCGACTACCAGACCTTCAAATCCAAAGACGGTGCCTACGTTCGTGAGCACTTCTTCGGCAAATATCCTGAAACCGCAGCCCTGGTTGCAGACTGGACTGACGAGCAGATCTGGGCGCTGAACCGCGGTGGTCACGATCCGAAGAAAGTTTACGCTGCACTGAAAAAAGCGCGTGAAACCAAAGGTAAAGCGACTGTGATCCTGGCCCACACCATCAAAGGTTACGGCATGGGTGATACCGCAGAAGGTAAAAACATCGCTCACCAGGTTAAGAAAATGAACATGGACGGCGTGCGTTATATCCGCGACCGTTTCAACGTTCCAGTGACCGATGAGCAGGTAGAAAAACTGTCTTACATCACCTTCCCGGAAGGTTCTGAAGAGCACAAGTACCTGCACGAACGTCGTCAGGCGCTGAAAGGCTACCTGCCTGCTCGTCAGCCTAACTTCACCGAGAAGCTGGAACTGCCAGCGCTGGAAGATTTCTCTCAGCTGCTGGAAGAGCAGAACAAAGAGATCTCTACCACTATCGCTTTCGTTCGTGCCCTGAACGTGATGCTGAAGAACAAGTCGATCAAAGATCGTCTGGTTCCAATTATCGCCGACGAAGCGCGTACTTTCGGTATGGAAGGTCTGTTCCGTCAGATCGGTATCTACAGCCCGAACGGTCAGCAGTACACCCCGCAGGATCGTGAGCAGGTTGCATACTACAAAGAAGACGAGAAAGGTCAGATCCTTCAGGAAGGTATCAACGAACTGGGTGCAGGCGCATCCTGGCTGGCTGCTGCGACTTCTTACAGCACCAACAACCTGCCGATGATCCCGTTCTACATCTACTACTCCATGTTCGGGTTCCAGCGTATCGGTGACCTGTGCTGGCAGGCAGGCGACCAGCAGGCTCGCGGCTTCCTGATCGGTGGTACTTCTGGTCGTACGACCCTGAACGGTGAAGGTCTACAGCACGAAGATGGTCACAGCCACATTCAGTCTCTGACTATCCCTAACTGTATCTCTTACGACCCGTCTTACGCGTACGAAGTGGCAGTCATCATGCATGACGGCTTGCAGCGCATGTACGGTGAAGCGCAAGAGAATATTTACTACTACATCACCACCCTGAACGAAAACTACCACATGCCGGCAATGCCAGCAGGTGCCGAGGAAGGTATCCGTAAAGGTATCTACAAACTCGAAACCATCGAAGGTAGCAAAGGTAAAGTTCAGCTGCTGGGCTCCGGTTCTATCCTGCGTCACGTTCGTGAAGCAGCGCAGATCCTGGCGAAAGACTACGGTGTGGGTTCCGACGTGTACTCTGTGACCTCCTTCACTGAACTGGCGCGTGATGGCCAGGATTGTGAGCGCTGGAACATGCTGCACCCAATGGAAACCCCACGCGTTCCGTACATCGCTCAGGTGATGAACGACGCGCCAGCGGTGGCGTCTACTGACTATATGAAACTGTTCGCTGAGCAGGTTCGTACTTACGTTCCATCTGATGATTATCGCGTACTGGGTACTGACGGCTTCGGTCGTTCTGACAGCCGCGAAAACCTGCGTCACCACTTCGAAGTTGATGCTTCCTACGTGGTAGTAGCAGCACTGGGCGAACTGGCTAAACGTGGCGAAATCGATAAGAAAGTGGTTGCAGACGCAATCACCAAATTCAACATCGATGCAGATAAAGTTAACCCGCGTCTGGCGTAAGAGGTAAAAGAATAATGGCTATCGAAATCAATGTACCGGACATCGGGGCTGATGAAGTTGAAATCACCGAGATCCTGGTCAAAGTGGGCGACAAAGTTGAAGCTGAACAGTCGCTGATCACCGTAGAAGGCGACAAAGCTTCTATGGAAGTCCCGTCTCCTCAGGCTGGCATCGTTAAAGAGATCAAAGTCTCTGTTGGCGATAAAACCGAGACCGGTAAACTGATCATGATTTTCGATTCCGCCGACGGTGCAGCAGCTGCTGCACCTGCGCAGGAAGAGAAGAAAGAAGCCGCTCCTGCTGCTGCTCCAGCAGCGGCCGCGGCAGCGAAAGAAGTGAACGTGCCTGACATCGGCGGTGACGAAGTTGAAGTCACTGAAATCCTGGTGAAAGTGGGCGATACCGTTGCGGCCGAGCAGTCACTGATCACCGTAGAAGGCGACAAAGCCTCTATGGAAGTGCCGGCACCGTTCGCGGGTACCGTTAAAGAGATCAAGATCAACACCGGCGACAAAGTGTCTACGGGTTCCCTGATCATGATTTTCGAAGTGGCGGGCGCTGAAGGCGCTGCGGCTCCAGCGAAAGCGGAAGCTGCTCCGGCTGCTGCACCAGCGGCTGCTGGCGGCGTGAAAGACGTTAACGTACCGGACATCGGCGGTGACGAAGTTGAAGTGACCGAAGTGATGGTAAAAGTGGGCGACAAAGTTGCCGCTGAACAGTCACTGATCACCGTTGAAGGCGACAAAGCTTCTATGGAAGTGCCTGCGCCGTTCGCCGGTACCGTTAAAGAGATCAAAATCAACACCGGCGACAAAGTATCTACCGGCTCTCTGATCATGGTCTTCGAAGTGGAAGGCGCAGCACCTGCCGCCGCTCCAGCTGCCGCGGCTGCTCCGGCACCGGCTGCTGCACCGGCTCAGGTTGCTAAACCGGCTGCTGCCCCTGCTGCTAAAGCAGAAAAATCTGAGTTCGCTGAAAACGACGCTTACGTCCACGCGACTCCGCTGATTCGTCGCCTGGCGCGCGAATTCGGTGTGAACCTGGCGAAAGTGAAGGGCACTGGCCGTAAAGGCCGTATCCTGCGCGAAGACGTTCAGGCTTACGTGAAAGATGCGGTGAAACGCGCCGAAGCTGCACCTGCTGCTGCTGCCGGTGGCGGTATCCCGGGCATGCTGCCATGGCCGAAAGTGGACTTCAGCAAGTTCGGTGAAATCGAAGAAGTGGAACTGGGCCGTATCCAGAAAATCTCGGGTGCTAACCTGAGCCGTAACTGGGTAATGATCCCGCACGTTACCCACTTCGATAAGACCGATATCACCGATCTGGAAGCGTTCCGTAAACAGCAGAACGCCGAAGCTGAGAAGCGTAAGCTGGACGTGAAGTTCACTCCAGTGGTCTTCATCATGAAAGCGGTTGCCGCTGCCCTTGAGCAGATGCCTCGCTTCAACAGCTCCCTGTCCGAAGACGGCCAGAAGCTGACGCTGAAGAAGTACATCAACATCGGTGTTGCGGTTGATACGCCAAATGGTCTGGTTGTTCCGGTCTTCAAAGACGTGAACAAGAAGAGCGTCACTGAGCTGTCCCGTGAACTGACCACCATCTCCAAAAAAGCGCGTGATGGTAAGCTGACTGCCGGCGAAATGCAGGGCGGCTGCTTCACTATCTCCAGCATCGGCGGCCTGGGTACCACCCACTTCGCGCCGATTGTGAACGCGCCGGAAGTGGCTATCCTCGGTGTGTCCAAGTCCGCGATGGAGCCGGTGTGGAATGGCAAAGAGTTCGTGCCGCGTCTGATGATGCCAATCTCTCTGTCCTTCGACCACCGCGTGATCGACGGGGCTGATGGTGCGCGTTTCATCACCATCATCAACAACATGCTGAGCGACATTCGCCGCCTGGTGATGTAATCGAAAAGCCGGCCAGTCGGCCGGCTTTTTTCTGATAATCTCATGGGGTTTTTGAGGTTATTGGTGAAAGCGATAATTCGTGAGCCGTTTGTTGTTTCAAAATTGTTAACAATTTTGTAAAATACGGGCGGATAGAACGACCCGGTGGACGACGGGTATACATTAAGAGGTCATGATGAGCACAGAAATCAAAACTCAGGTCGTAGTACTTGGGGCAGGCCCGGCAGGTTACTCCGCAGCATTTCGCGCCGCGGATTTAGGTCTGGAAACCGTCATCGTAGAACGTTACAGCACCCTCGGCGGTGTTTGTCTGAACGTCGGCTGTATCCCTTCTAAAGCGCTGCTGCACGTAGCGAAAGTTATCGAAGAAGCCAAAGCGCTGGCTGAACACGGTATCGTCTTCGGCGAGCCGAAAACCGACATCGACAAAATTCGTACCTGGAAAGAGAAAGTTATCACTCAGCTGACCGGCGGTCTGGCGGGTATGGCCAAAGGCCGTAAGGTGAAAGTGGTAAACGGTCTGGGTAAATTCACCGGTGCGAACACCCTGGAAGTGGAAGGCGAAAACGGCAAAACCGTGATTAACTTCGACAACGCGATCATCGCGGCAGGCTCTCGCCCAATCGAACTGCCATTCATTCCACATGAAGATCCACGCGTGTGGGATTCCACCGATGCGCTGGAGCTGAAAACCGTTCCTAAGCGCCTGCTGGTTATGGGCGGCGGTATCATCGGTCTGGAAATGGGTACCGTGTACCATGCGCTGGGTTCAGAGATCGACGTGGTTGAAATGTTCGACCAGGTTATCCCGGCTGCCGACAAAGACATCGTTAAAGTCTTCACCAAACGCATCAGCAAGAAATTCAACCTGATGCTGGAAACCAAAGTGACTGCCGTTGAAGCGAAAGAAGACGGTATTTACGTTTCCATGGAAGGCAAAAAAGCCCCATCCGAACCACAGCGTTACGACGCCGTGCTGGTGGCTATCGGTCGTGTGCCGAACGGTAAAAACCTCGACGCGGGCAAAGCTGGCGTGGAAGTGGACGACCGTGGCTTCATCCGCGTTGACAAACAGCTGCGCACCAACGTGCCGCACATCTTTGCTATCGGCGATATCGTCGGTCAGCCAATGCTGGCGCACAAAGGTGTTCACGAAGGTCACGTTGCCGCTGAAGTTATCGCCGGCATGAAGCACTACTTCGATCCGAAAGTGATCCCATCTATCGCCTACACCGAGCCAGAAGTTGCATGGGTCGGTCTGACTGAGAAAGAAGCGAAAGAGAAAGGCATCAGCTATGAAACCGCCACCTTCCCGTGGGCTGCTTCTGGCCGTGCTATCGCGTCCGACTGCGCAGACGGTATGACCAAACTGATCTTCGACAAAGAGACTCACCGCGTGATCGGTGGTGCGATTGTCGGTACCAACGGCGGCGAGCTGCTGGGTGAAATCGGTCTGGCTATCGAAATGGGCTGTGACGCGGAAGACATCGCGCTGACCATCCACGCTCACCCGACTCTGCACGAGTCCGTGGGCCTGGCGGCAGAAGTGTTTGAAGGTAGCATTACGGACCTGCCAAACGCGAAAGCGAAGAAGAAATAAATTTCTTCAGATGAAAAAAGCGGCCTCAGGCCGCTTTTTTTATGCGCCGCGTTCAGGGGGTGACAGGCTGCCAGGTTTTATCCGGGTGGTATGCAGCGAGCGCCTGCGCTTTTTGTGCCGAATCGTTGCCGAGATTTGCCTGATGCACCTTGTCATCCTGGTTAACGACAAAGCTCATTACCCCCGTCTGACCATAGCTCACGGGCCAGGCAACCATCGCAAAGCCATTTTTATCCGGCAGAATGCGGAACCGATAGCCGTGATAGCCCATACCCGGCTCCGGCGGGCTGAAGGCGGGACCCAGCGGGCTTGGCGCTTCGCCCGGCGAGATGGGCCAGTACAGGCCGTCTTTTAGCCCTGGCGTGCTGACAATCTTCTGCGCATAGCGGTGGTTCATGGCGTAGTAGCTCTGCTGTGCGTCGACGTAGGCGTGCAGCGCTTCGATAGCCGCGAGTTCGTTGCGGCCGATTTCGCGGGTCAGGATCTCATCAGCCGCTTTCTGCATATCAAATTGCCAGCCCTCTTTTTTCTTCACTACCGGTATGGGGAGTTGCCAGCCGTTATCGCCAACTGACAGATGGGCAATATCGCCGCTGATTTCGGTACGATGGTTAATCTTCCAGTCACGCAGGAATCGAGCTACCGCCTCCGGATCAACCCCTTCAGGTGGCAGATAGTCGCGCCAGTTATCCCCCAGCAGGTCGGCCATCGCGCTCTCATTCTGCTCGCTGATGGCCTTCGTCAGGGCATTGGCCGCCTGCTCAGGCGTGGAGAAAGATTGCTGGGCGCAGGCGAAGGTGGATACCATCAACAACAGCATTCCACCGATCGGTTTCATGTTCATAGCGGCTTCCTTAACGACGATGGAATTCACGGTGTTCGGTATGATGTTCGGACAGCTGCTGGCGGCTTTGCAGCCCGCGCTGGTGCTGGGCCTGCCAGTTGGCCGAGCGGCTGTCGTTGCCGCTCAGGGCGTTTGCCCGCAGCGGCTGATGCTGAACCTGCGTCGGGCGTCTGGTTTGCGCAAGAGTATTATTCATCTGTTGTGCGTGGGGCCGCGCGCTGTCGTAGCCGCGATAGTTGCTGCGCTGAGAGAGCTGCTTCAGCTGCTGCGCGGACGCTGAATGTTGCGGGAAATGCGCGTCGCCATGCTGTAGCTGTGTGAGGGTTTTGACCGTCGACTGCTGTATCTGCGCCATCGCAGCCTGCCGCTGGCTATCGCGGTTGACCGTCTGCTGCCGGGTAGCGCTCAGCCCTCCCGGCACTGAAGTCTGATGATAGCGGCTGGCAAGCTGGCTATTGGCGTAGGGCACGCCGTTGCGGTAGGCCGGATTATGCTGCCAGACCTGATGATTATCGGTACGGTGCTCGCCGGTGATCTTATTGAAGTTATTAACATTAATATTAATGTTATCGCCGTTATGCGAATAACCGCCGTGGTGATCGTCATCATGATCGTGATGATGTTCGTCGTCATCGTCCCAGTCTATGTTACTGAACAGCGCATAGGTAGTGGCTACGCCGAGGCTATAGCCAAAGCCTCTGACAAAACTATTGGTAAACTGCTGGCCGGGAGACGGGGGCAGATACACAGGCGGATAGCTGGCGTTTGGCCACGTGCCGTAAACGGTGGAAGGGTTGTAGGTAGGGACATAAACCACCTGTGGATCGGCTGGCTCAATTTTAATCACCGTCGGACTAGCCGACGTTGACGTCGCGGCTGTACTGGTGGAGGCTGGCGCAGATTTTTTCACGGTGGTGACGGTCTGCTGCGGGGTGGATTGCAACGTGCCTGTCTGCTGCGCGAGCAGGCGCAGACGCTGCACGGAATCCATCACATCCTTTGGCTGGGCCAGAAAGGCGTCGCCGAGGCTCTGTACCCACGACGGGTTTTCTCCCATCAACGACATTAACTGCGGAAAGGCGACCAGCGATTTCACGCTGGCATCCCATGGCTGCCCGCTGACCGCCTGAATGGCGGTATCGCCCTGAATTTTAGGGTTGTCCTTTGACCACTGGGCGGCCTGAATCACGCTCGCCGGATAGGTTGAGGCCATCAGAATTTGCGACAGCAGCGCGTCGGGATAGAGCGCAATGGGCGCTGTCCACTGATCGATCTGCGCGGCGGTATAGGCCGGAGTCGCCACCGGGGCAGGTTGTGCTGTCGGGGCGGGGAGCTGCGGGGCTACCGGCGCAAGTGCGGGAGCGGGTTCCGTTGCGCGGCTTTTAACGAACATGACGCCCGAGGCGGCAAACAGCCCCGCACTGCAAAGCAGAACAAGAAGATGTGGTTTAAAAGGCAACTTCATAGATTGACTCCAACGAGACGAGTGCAGTGCCGTGAGGCGTTGCTGTTGCCGCGAGTATCATTCACCCGTGTTTTACAGTTTTAACTTTTGTTGGGAAAACCTCCGAAGCATCCGGATAAAGAGTGTGAGTATTTATTACACAATTATATCGGACGGCTGAGCAGGCGACGGACATTCAGAAGGCCGCTCTTGCGAGCGGCCAGCAGCTAGCTGCTGGGGTGGCGACAAACTTACGGAACTGCTTTCGGGCCCGGTGACGGGGTGCTATACCATGCTTAACGATTCAGCAAATTTTTTAATGTTGCTTTTTTGTAAACAGATTAACACTGTGCAGAAATCCTGCTATGCTGCCCGACGCGGTATCGGGCATTTACCCTACAAACTGCTGTCTCACAGGAGCGTGAAGAGAACGCCCGCCGCATATGACAATGAGAGCGAGGAGAACCGTCGTGCTAGAAGAATACCGTAAGCACGTAGCAGAACGTGCCGCCGAGGGAATTGTACCCAAACCGTTAGATGCAACCCAAATGGCCGCGCTCGTCGAGCTGCTGAAGAACCCGCCTGAGGGCGAAGAAGAATTCCTGTTAGATCTGCTGATCAACCGTGTACCGCCTGGCGTAGATGAAGCTGCCTACGTAAAAGCCGGATTCCTTGCCGCCGTTGCCAAAGGCGAAGCCACCTCCCCACTGGTTACTCCTGAAAAAGCGATTGAACTGCTCGGCACCATGCAGGGCGGTTATAACATTCATCCGCTGATTGACGCGCTGGATAACGACAAGCTGGCGCCGATTGCTGCCAAAGCGCTCTCTTCGACGCTGCTGATGTTCGATAACTTCTACGATGTGGAAGAAAAAGCCAAAGCAGGCAACGTTTACGCGAAGCAGGTGATGCAGTCATGGGCCGATGCCGAATGGTTCCTGAACCGCCCTCAGCTTGCTGAAAAAATTACCGTTACCGTCTTTAAAGTGACCGGTGAAACCAACACCGATGACCTTTCTCCGGCGCCGGATGCATGGTCTCGCCCGGATATCCCACTGCACGCCCTGGCGATGCTGAAAAACGCCCGTGAAGGCATTGAGCCGGATCAGCCAGGCGTGGTTGGCCCGATCAAACAGATCGAAGCCCTGCAACAAAAAGGTTTCCCGCTGGCTTACGTCGGTGACGTGGTTGGTACCGGTTCTTCCCGTAAATCCGCCACCAACTCCGTGCTGTGGTTCATGGGCGACGACATTCCGCACGTGCCGAACAAGCGCGGCGGCGGCCTGTGCCTCGGCGGCAAAATTGCGCCAATCTTCTTCAACACTATGGAAGATGCGGGCGCGCTGCCAATTGAAGTGGACGTGAGCAACCTGAACATGGGCGACGTGATTGACGTTTACCCGTATAAAGGCGAAGTGCGCAACCACGAAACCAACGAACTGCTGGCCAGCTTCGAACTGAAAACCGACGTGCTGATCGACGAAGTGCGTGCCGGTGGCCGTATTCCGCTGATCATCGGCCGTGGCCTGACCACCAAAGCGCGTGAAGCGCTGGGTCTGCCGCACAGTGACGTATTCCGTCAGGCGAAAGACGTGGCCGAGAGCAACCGCGGTTACTCTCTGGCGCAGAAAATGGTGGGTCGCGCCTGCGGCGTCACTGGTATCCGTCCTGGCGCGTACTGCGAACCGAAAATGACCTCCGTGGGGTCTCAGGACACCACTGGCCCAATGACCCGTGATGAACTGAAAGACCTGGCGTGCCTGGGCTTCTCTTCCGATCTGGTGATGCAATCCTTCTGCCACACCGCGGCGTATCCGAAGCCGGTTGACGTAACCACGCACCACACGCTGCCAGACTTCATTATGAACCGTGGCGGTGTCTCCCTGCGTCCGGGCGACGGCGTTATCCACTCCTGGCTGAACCGCATGCTGCTGCCGGATACCGTCGGTACCGGCGGTGACTCCCATACCCGTTTCCCAATCGGGATCTCCTTCCCGGCGGGTTCCGGTCTGGTGGCGTTTGCCGCAGCGACCGGCGTGATGCCGCTGGATATGCCGGAATCGGTGCTGGTGCGCTTCAAAGGTAAAATGCAGCCGGGCATTACCTTGCGCGATCTGGTGCACGCAATCCCGCTGTATGCCATTAAACAGGGTCTGCTGACCGTTGAGAAGAAAGGCAAGAAAAACATCTTCTCTGGCCGCATTCTGGAAATTGAAGGTCTGCCGGATCTGAAAGTGGAGCAGGCGTTCGAGCTGACCGATGCCTCTGCCGAGCGTTCTGCGGCGGGCTGTACCATCAAGCTGAACAAAGAGCCGATTATTGAGTATCTGACCTCCAACATCGTGCTGCTGAAGTGGATGATAGCGGAAGGCTACGGCGACCGTCGTACGCTGGAGCGTCGTATTCAGGGCATGGAAAAATGGCTGGCGGATCCGCAACTGCTGGAAGCCGACGCTGACGCAGAGTACGCGGCGGTGATTGAGATCGATCTGGCGGATATCAAAGAGCCAATCCTGTGTGCGCCTAACGATCCGGACGATGCGCGTCTGCTCTCTGACGTGCAGGGCGATAAGATCGACGAAGTGTTCATCGGCTCCTGTATGACCAACATCGGCCACTTCCGTGCTGCCGGTAAGCTGCTGGATACCCACAAAGGCCAGCTGCCGACCCGTCTGTGGGTGGCGCCGCCAACCCGTATGGATGCGGCGCAGCTGACCGAAGAGGGCTACTACAGCGTGTTTGGTAAGAGCGGGGCGCGTATCGAAATCCCTGGCTGTTCCCTGTGTATGGGCAACCAGGCGCGCGTGGCCGACGGTGCGACGGTGGTTTCCACCTCAACCCGTAACTTCCCTAACCGTTTAGGAACCGGGGCGAACGTTTACCTGGCCTCTGCGGAGCTGGCGGCGGTTGCGGCGCTGATTGGCAAACTGCCAACGCCGGAAGAGTACCAGACCTTTGTGGCTCAGGTAGATAAGACGGCGGTGGATACTTATCGTTATCTGAACTTCGACCAGCTCTCTCAGTACACCGAGAAGGCTGACGGGGTGATCTTCCAGACCGCAGTATAAATGCTACCCTCTCCCGTGGGAGAGGGGCTGGGGGTGAGGGCACCAGACCGCTCCGCACCTGACCCATTGCCCGGTGGCGCTACGCTTACCGGGCCTACAAAACCCATCGCAACGTCGGTGGGTTTTTTATTTTCATTCCTCCCACCTCTCCCGCTTTTTTTCTTCCTCTCTGCTGCGATAATTACCCTAATGGCTTTGCAGAGGAAAACGCTATGGATTACGAATTTTTGCGCGACATCACCGGCGTGGTGAAAGTGCGAATGTCGATGGGGCACGAAGCCGTTGGACACTGGTTTAACGAAGAGGTGAAAGAGAACCTCGCGCTGCTGGATGAAGTCGAACAGGCGGCGGAAACGGTGAAAGGCAGTGAACGCTCCTGGCAACGCGCCGGGCACGAATACACGCTGTGGATGGATGGCGAAGAGGTGATGGTGCGCGCCAACCAACTTGAGTTCTCGGGTGATGAGATGGAAGAGGGGATGAGCTACTACGACGAAGAGAGCCTGTCGCTTTGCGGCGTGGAAGACTTTCTGAGCGTGTTGAACGCCTACCGCGATTTTATGAAACAGAAGTAACTCCCCGAAGCGTCCCTGCTCCGGATCACGTTTACACGGTCGGAATGTTACGGCCGTAGTAAATTTCGCGCATCTCTTTCCAGAGCAGGTCGGTAATGACCTTACGCTCTTCTTCACTTAAATCTTCCGGCCTGGTGTGGAACATATAGTGCTTAAGATCGAACTCTTTAAGCATCATCTTGGTATGGAAGATATTCTCCTGATAGACGTTCACATCCATCATGTCGTACAGCGACTTCATGTCTTCGGACATGAAGTTCTGAATGGAGTTGATCTCATGATCAATGAAGTGCTTCATGCCGTTGATATCACGGGTAAAACCACGCACGCGATAATCAATAGTGACGATATCGGATTCCAGCTGGTGGATTAAATAATTCAACGCATTCAGCGGTGAAATCACGCCGCAGGTCGACACTTCAATATCCGCGCGGAAGGTACACAGCCCGCCTTCCGGGTGGCTTTCCGGGTAGGTGTGCACGCAGATGTGGCTTTTATCCAGGTGGGCGACTACCACTTCCGGCAGCGGGCCGGGGTGCTCGGTTTTGTCGATAAGCTTCGGGTCAACCGGCTCTTCACTCACCAGAATGGTGACGCTCGCACCCTGAGGCTCATAATCCTGGCGCGCGATATTCAGGATGTTCGCGCCGATAATCGAGCAGGTCTCTGTCAGGATCTCGGTCAGACGGTTGGCGTTGTAGAGTTCATCGATATAGGCGATGTAACCATCGCGCTCTTCTGCTGTTTTGGCGTAGCAGATATCGTAAATACAAAAACTCAGGCTTTTGGTCAGATTGTTAAAGCCATGCAGTTTAAGCTTTTTCAATTAGTTCACCTCCTTTGAGGACAGCGCGTCTTGCAGATATTGAGGCAACGCAAAGGCTGCGGTGTGGATCGCCGGGTTGTAGTAGCGGCACTGGAGTCCGGCCTGGTGGAAGCGGGCCTGCACGATCTCGGTAGAGAGATGGCGCAGAACGTCGTTATCCGTCGCCCAGGCAAAGGTCATGATCCCGCCGTAGTAAGTGGGGATCGCCGCCTGGTAGAAGCTGACGTCAGCAAAATAGGTGCTCAGCTTACGGTGGCTATCAAGCGCTTCATCCTGTTGCAGGAAGCAAACGCCGTTTTGCGCCACAAAAATTCCGCCAGGCTTCAGGCAGCGCTTGCAGCCTTCGTAAAACGACGAGGTAAACAGCGACGCGCCCGGACCGATAGGGTCGGTACAGTCAGAGATAATGACATCAAACGTTTGCGTAGTCTGGTTAACAAAATTGACGCCATCATCGATAACCAGATTAAACCGCGGATCGTCATAGCTGCCGGCATTATGGTTGGGCAGATACTGGCGGCAGAACGACACCACACCGGCGTCGATTTCCACCATGGTGATGGTTTCGACATTCTGATGGCGAGAGACTTCACGCAGCATCGCGCCGTCGCCGCCGCCGATAATCAGCACGTCCTTCGCGTGGCCGTGGGCCAGCAGCGGGACGTGGGTCATCATTTCGTGATAGATAAACTCGTCGCGCTCGGTGGTTTGCACCACGCCGTCCAGCGCCATCACGCGGCCAAAGGCGGCGTTTTCGAAGATTATCAAATCCTGATGATCGGTTTTCTCATGATAGAGCACGTTATCCACGGCAAAATACTGACCAAACTGGTCATGCAGCGTTTCTTGCCATACCGTTTTTTCGGTCATGGGGAGCACCTCCTTCGTTAACATCCATTACATCCGGCAGATGGGCGCAACACAACACCGCCGTGAGGCGGTTAACGGGTCAACAAGGGGCGTCGGGAAGGTTACTTCACGTAGGCGAGCAGGCTGAGTGAATCGCGAGCCAGCGCTTTGCATTTTTTAGCAGTGGGAATGCCAATACCGCTTAAATCACGGTAGCTGTCTTCACCGAGCGCCTTCATGTCGAAGCTGTCGTAGTTGCTGAGGTCCCATTGGTTCTGCTGGGCAAAAAAGACCAGTGCGCGACGAATTTGCCCATTGGGTAAATTCTGGTAACCACAATCGTTTTTCAGAAAAACAAAAACTGCCGTCAGATCGGCCATATCTTCCGCTTCGTTTTCACTTAGCGCGTAACTGTTCGCACACATCGCCATCAGGCTGGCGAACAAAATTGTTCTGAAAAACGTCTTCATTGCCTTTACCACTGCATCACGGAAAATTAACGTTAGCATACTTGATGCCAGGCCGACGATCTTTATTATTGCCGCCGTGCTTGACCTTCCGGTAAGGGGAGGGTTTATGCTCAAAAGATCGCCTGCTGGAAATAAGGAAATGCACATGCAACGTCGTGATTTTTTAAAATTTTCTGCCGCACTGGGGGTTGCCAGCGCGTTACCTCTCTGGAGCCGCGCCGTTTTTGCCGCCGACAGACCGGCTTTACCCATTCCTGAATTACTCGCCGCAGATGCCCGCAGCCGCATTCAGCTTGTGGTGCAGGCCGGTAAAACCACGTTCGGTCAGCACGCCGCCACGACGTGGGGCTATAACGGCAATCTGCTCGGCCCGGCGTTGCAGTTACGCAAAGGGAAGGCGGTGACGGTAGACATTCATAACACGCTTGCGGAAGAGACCACGCTGCACTGGCACGGGCTGGAAGTCCCGGGCGAAGTGGATGGAGGGCCTCAGGGCATTATCAGGCCTGGTGGTAAACGCAGCGTAACCTTTACTCCGGAACAACGCGCGGCGACCTGCTGGTTCCACCCGCATCAGCATGGCAAAACGGGCCATCAGGTGGCGATGGGGCTGGCCGGCCTGGTGCTGATTGAAGACGATGAAAGCCGCCTGCTGCGCCTGCCAAAACAGTGGGGAATCGACGATGTCCCGGTGATTGTGCAGGACAAAAAATTCAACGCTGACGGGCAAATTGACTATCAGCTGGACGTAATGAGCGCGGCGGTAGGCTGGTTTGGCGATACACTCCTGACCAACGGCGCGATCTACCCGCAGCATGCCGCGCCAAAAGGCTGGCTGCGCTTACGTCTGCTTAACGGCTGTAACGCCCGCTCGCTGAACTTCGCCACCAGCGATAAACGCCCGCTTTACGTGGTGGCAAGCGACGGCGGCCTGCTGCCGGAGCCGGTGAAGGTGAGCGAGCTGCCGATGCTGATGGGGGAGCGCTTCGAGGTGCTGGTGGACATCAGCGATGGCAAAGCGTTTGACCTGGTGACCCTGCCGGTCAGCCAGATGGGGATGGCCGTTGCGCCGTTTGATAAGCCGCATCCGGTCCTGCGCATTCAGCCGCTACAGATCACCGCCTCCGGTACGCTGCCGGAGACCCTCACCACGCTGCCAGCACTCCCGTCGCTGGACGGGCTTACGCAGCGTAAACTTCAGCTTTCTATGGATCCGATGCTAGACATGATGGGCATGCAGGCGCTGATGAAGAAGTACGGCAATCAGGCCATGGCGGGAATGCATCACGGCCAGATGATGGGCCATATGAATATGGACCACGGTAAAATGGGCGGCATGGATCACGGCGGCCATGGTTTCGATTTCCACAACGCCAACCGCATCAACGGCAAAGCGTTCGATATGAACACGCCCATGTTCGCCGCCACGAAAGGGCAGTTTGAACGCTGGGTTATTTCAGGCGAAGGCGACATGATGCTGCACCCGTTCCATATCCACGGCACGCAGTTCCGTATTCTGTCTGAAAATGGTAAAGCGCCGGAGGCGCATCGTGCGGGCTGGAAAGATACGGTGAGGGTGGAAGGCGGCGTCAGCGAGGTGCTGGTGAAGTTCGACCACGAGGCGCCGAAAGAGTTTGCCTATATGGCCCACTGTCATCTGCTGGAGCATGAAGATACGGGGATGATGCTCGGTTTTACCGTATAAAAAAAAGCCGGGTGGCGGCTTCGCCTTACCCAGCCTACATAGGGCACCCGTAGGCCCGGTAGGCGTTAGCGCCACCGGGCTTTTTCGTTACTTAGCGTCGTCAGGCAGTGCATACGCGACAATATAGTCGCCCATCTTCGTGCCAAACGAACCGTGACCACCCGCAGAGATGACAACGTACTGCTTGCCATTCACTTCATAGGTCATCGGCGTTGCCTGTCCACCGGCTGGCAGACGGCCTTGCCACAGTTTCTCACCGTTGGTCATGTTGTACGCGCGCAGGTAGTTATCTGCGGTTGCCGCGATGAACAGCACGTTACCGGCGGTGGAGATTGGGCCACCCAGCATTGGCATACCCATATTGAAAGGCACTGGAACAGGCATCGGGAACGGCATGCTGTCCTGTGGCGTACCAATACGTTTCTTCCAGACGATCTTGTTGGTCTTCAGATCCAGACCAGAGATGTAACCCCAGGCAGGCTGTTTACACGGCAGACCGAACGGAGAAAGGAACGGATTCAGGGTCACACCATAAGGAACGCCATACTGCGGCTGGATACCGGCTTCGGTACCGCTGCCTTTCGCATCTTTCGGCTGCTCCATTGGGTTACCCGGACCACGAGGGATCAGGCGGGAAACGAACGGCAGCGCCATTGGGTTAGCGATGGCGACCTGACGGTTAGGGTCAACGGAGATCCCACCCCATTCGAACATCCCCAGGTTACCCGGGAAGACCAGCGTACCCTGCTCTGACGGCGGGGTGAAAATCCCTTCGTAGCGCAGCTGGTGGAACATCACGCGGCATACCAGCTGGTCAAACATGGTGGCACCCCACATGTCTGCACCGCTGAGATCTTTCTTCGGACGGAAGCTCAGGTCAGAGAACGGCTGCGTTTTGCTGACGTAGTCGCCTTTGGCCGCACCCTGCGGAACCGGTTTTTCCGGCGCAGGAACAACGAGCTTACCGTTACTGCGATCAAGCACGAAGATGTTACCGGTTTTCGCCGGGGCGTAAATCACCGGTACGGTTTTACCGTTAACGGTAATGTCCGCCAGCGTCGGCTGGGACGGCATATCCATATCCCACAGATCGTGGTGAACGGTCTGGTAGCTCCATGCCAGTTTACCGGTCGTTGCGTTCAGCGCCACGATGGAGCTGGCGTAACGTTCCTGCTCCGGCGTACGGTTACCGCCCCAGATATCCGGCGTGGTCACGCCCATCGGCAGGTAGACCAGGTCCAGCTTCGCGTCATACGCTGCCGGTGCCCAGGAGTTCGGTGAGTTAAAGGTAAAGGTGTGTTCATCCGATGGGATCGCGTTAGGATCTTTCGCGCCCGGGTCGAAGGCCCACAGCAGTTTACCGGTGTTCACGTCGAAACCACGGATAACGCCGGAGGTTTCACGGGTAGAGAAGTTATCCGTTACCGAACCGGCAATCACGATGGTTTTATCGGTGATGATTGGCGGGGAGGTCGGCTCATACAGGCCCGGCGTGGTGTCCGGCATGTTGGTCTGAAGATTCAGAATGCCTTTATTGGCGAAGGTTTCGCACAGCTTGCCGGTCTCAGCGTTAATGGCAAACAGGCGGCCATCGTTCACCGGCAGCATAATGCGGCGAGGACAGTCGGCAATGACTTCCGGGCTGGCATTATCGGCGCGCGCTTCGTGGTAAGAGACGCCGCGGCAGGTAATGTGCTGGAACGACGGGTTGGAGTTCAGCTGTGGATCAAAGTGCCATTTCTCTTTACCGGTAGCCGCGTCGAGCGCGAACAGACGCTGGTGCGCCGTACACAGGTAGAGCATGTTGCCCACTTTAATCGGGGTCACTTCGTTGGTCAGCTCACCCGGATCGTTTGGCATCTTCAGGTCGCCGGTACGGAATACCCAGGCTTCCTTCAGGTTTTTCACGTTGTCCGCGTTGATCTGCTTCAGCGGGGAGTAGCGTTGACCTTCCTGGTTACGACCATAAGCAGGCCAGTCACCGTCCGCCACCTGCGAAATAGCCGCAGCCGGCGTGGATTCCGCGTTCAGCGTACCGTTGATCTCCTGCGGGTCGTTAAAACCGGCCCAGGTCAGGATGCCGCCACTAATCAGCAGGGCAACGACCAGACCGGCCACGGCGCCACTGGAAGGGACGATCAGACGACGCCAGACAAACGGCAGGATCAGCCAGATACCGAAGAAGACCAGAATGTCGCTGCGCGGCGTCAACGCCCAGAAGTCGAACCCGACTTCCCAGACGCCCCAGATCATGGTTGCGAGCAGTAACGCTGCGTACAGCCACAGAGCAGATTGTTTTCTGCGTAAAAGCAGGACGGTTACGCCAACCATAACCAGACCCGCAATCGGGTAGTACCAGGAGCCGCCAATCGCGACCAGCCATACGCCACCGATTAACAAATACAGCGCGCAGAACGCGGCAAACGCGGCTGTTAATGTCACCAGTAGACGCGGCTGTTTAGTTTTTGTTTCAGCCATAGAAAAGTACTCGTCAGTTTTGTTAATTATTTGCTAGCAATTAATTATAGGTATTAACAACTGTGATCGGAATCACAAATATTGCTTTTTATAACTCATACGCCAGGCTTATCCAATTACTGGTATAATGGCTGGCTTGCGTATCGATGCCGGAGCGAGAGTCATCCGCATTGAGAGATTTTCACTAAAATCATTTGGTTAGTAATATGAAACATACTGTTGAAGTGATGATCCCGGAAGCCGAGATCAAAGCGCGTATCGCCGAACTGGGTCGTCAAATCACCGAACATTACAAGGACAGCGGCAGCGAAATGGTGCTGGTCGGTCTGTTGCGTGGCTCTTTCATGTTCATGGCAGACCTGTGCCGTGAAGTGCAGGTGCCGCACGAGGTCGATTTTATGACCGCCTCCAGCTACGGCAGCGGCATGTCCACAACCCGTGATGTGAAAATCCTGAAAGATCTGGATGAAGATATTCGTGGCAAAGATGTGTTGATTGTTGAGGACATCATCGACTCCGGCAACACGCTCTCTAAAGTGCGTGAGATCCTGAGCCTGCGTGAACCAAAATCACTGGCGATTTGTACTCTGCTGGATAAGCCTGAGCGCCGTGAAGTGCAGGTGCCGGTGGAGTTCGTTGGTTTCTCCATCCCGGACGAATTCGTGGTGGGTTACGGCATTGATTACGCACAGCGTTATCGCCATCTGCCGTATGTTGGGAAAGTAGTGATTCTGGACGAATAATTGCGGGCTGATGCCCTCACCCCAGCCCTCTCCCACAGGGAGAGGGTGAAAACCCCCGGCTTTGTTATTTATGGTTAACGTGCTTAAGCTTGAGGTTGGCAATTCCCGAGCGGTAACGCTGTTCCAGCGTTTCGCGGTTGGTGGCGGTCACTTCCAGATTGCGTAGCAGGCCGTCGTGAATACCGTACGCCCAGCCGTGGATGGAGACCTTCTGTCCGCGTTTCCAGGCAGACTGCATAATCGTCGAGTGGCCCAGGTTATAGACCTGCTCCATCACGTTCAGCTCACACAGCGTGTCGAGACGGCGCTCCTGCGGCATTTCGCCCAGCAGTGAGCTATGTTTGAACCAGATATCACGGATGTGCAGCAGCCAGTTATCGATTAACCCCAGCTCTGTATTTTCGACCGCCGCCTGTACGCCGCCGCAGCCGTAGTGGCCACAAATAATGATGTGCTCAACCTCCAGAACGTCAACGGCATACTGAACAACCGAAAGGCAGTTGAGATCGGTATGAATAACGAGGTTAGCAACATTGCGGTGAACAAACAGTTCGCCCGGTTCAAGACCGGTCAGACGTTCGGCGGGGACGCGGCTGTCGGAACATCCAATCCAGAGAAAGCGCGGGTTCTGCGCCTGTGCCAGTTTTCCAAAAAATCCGGGGTCTTCCTCCACCAGCATTTTTGACCATAGTGCATTGTTGCTGATGAGTGTATCTATGTCGTTCATGGAGGTTAGCGACCTGTAACCAAGTGATTGCGTTGCGCTACTATAGGGTAACCCGACTTTTAATGAAACCACACAACGTGTGTCAGAACTTAAGGTAAGTTGAATTCATGGCGATTGCACTGGAGCTTGAACAGCTCAAAAAAACCTACCCGGGGGGCGTCCAGGCGCTGCGCGGGATAGATCTTAAAGTCGAAGCGGGAGATTTCTACGCGCTTCTGGGGCCGAACGGGGCGGGAAAATCGACCACCATCGGGATTATCAGCTCGCTGGTCAATAAAACCTCGGGCCGCGTTAGCGTGTTTGGCTACGACCTGCAAAAAGACGTGGTCAACGCCAAGCGCCAGCTGGGGCTGGTGCCGCAGGAGTTCAACTTCAACCCGTTTGAGACGGTACAGCAGATTGTTGTTAACCAGGCGGGTTACTATGGCGTTGAGCGCAAAGAAGCGCTAGAGCGCAGCGAAAAGTATCTCAAGCAGCTTGACCTGTGGGAGAAGCGTAACGAGCGCGCGCGGATGTTGTCCGGGGGGATGAAGCGCCGCCTGATGATTGCTCGCGCGCTGATGCACGAGCCAAAGCTGCTCATTCTTGATGAACCGACCGCTGGCGTGGATATTGAACTGCGTCGTTCCATGTGGGGCTTCCTGAAGGATCTGAACGACAAAGGCACCACCATCATCCTGACCACACACTACCTGGAAGAGGCAGAGATGCTGTGCCGCAACATCGGCATCATTCAGCACGGCGAGCTGGTGGAAAACACCTCGATGAAGAACCTGCTCTCCAAGCTGAAATCAGAGACCTTTATCCTCGATCTGGCGGCGAAAAGCGCCCTGCCGAAGCTGGAGGGGTATAACTATCGCCTGGTCGATACCTCGACGCTGGAGGTAGAAGTGCTGCGCGAGCAGGGAATCAACAGCGTGTTCTCCCAGTTGAGCGCGCAGGGCGTTCAGGTATTAAGCATGCGTAACAAAGCGAACCGACTGGAAGAGCTGTTTGTCTCTCTGGTGCACGATAAACAAGGAGACAAGGCATGACGCATCTTTACTGGGTCGCGCTGAAAAGCATCTGGGCGAAAGAGATTAACCGCTTTATGCGCATCTGGGTGCAAACCCTGGTGCCGCCGGTGATCACCATGACGCTCTACTTCATCATTTTCGGCAACCTGATTGGCTCCCGCATTGGTGAGATGCACGGCTTTACCTATATGCAGTTTATCGTGCCGGGCCTGATCATGATGGCAGTGATCACCAACGCTTACGCGAACGTGGCATCCTCATTCTTCAGCGCCAAGTTCCAGCGCAACATTGAAGAGCTGCTGGTGGCGCCAGTGCCGACGCACGTCATTATCGCCGGTTACGTGGGCGGTGGCGTGGCGCGCGGGCTGTGCGTGGGTATTCTGGTGACGGCGATTTCGCTGTTCTTCGTGCCGTTCCAGGTGCACTCGTGGCTATTCGTCGCGCTCACGTTATTGCTTACTGCGATCCTGTTCTCACTGGCCGGTTTGCTGAACGCCGTGTTCGCCAAAACGTTCGATGACATCAGCCTGATCCCGACCTTTGTGCTGACGCCGCTAACCTATCTGGGCGGGGTGTTCTACTCCCTGACGCTGCTGCCGCCGTTCTGGCAGGCGCTGTCGCACCTGAACCCGATTGTCTATATGATCAGCGGCTTCCGCTTTGGTTTCCTCGGCATTACCGATGTCCCGCTGTTCACCACCGTTGTGGTGCTGGCGGTATTTATCGTGGCGTTCTATCTGCTGTGCTGGTATCTGATCCAGCGTGGACGTGGGCTGCGTAGCTAATCTTCTGCCCGGCGACGTTCTGTTTGCCGGGCACTTTCTTTGACAGTTATCACCGTAAACTAACCTTCACCTGGATAAACTACTCGCCTGCTAAGGAGAGACGTTATGCTGGGATGGGTTATCACCTGCCACGATGAAGAGGCACAGGAAATGCTCCTGAAGCTGGAGGCCCGATTTGGCCCTCTGGCGCAATGTCGTGCGGTAAATTACTGGCGAGGGCTGAGCACCAATATGCTAAGCCGGATGATGTGCGACGCGCTGCATGAAACCGACACCGGTGATGGCGTGATTTTTCTCACCGACAGATCGGGCGCGGCGCCTTACCGTTCAGCGGCGTTAATGAGCCATAAGCATGATAACTGTGAAGTGATCTCCGGTATCAGCCTGCCTTTACTCGAAGCGATGTATCCGCTGCGCGCAACGTTGAGCAGCGCTGAGTTTCGTCACGCCATTGTGGCGCAGGGCTCGCCGGGCGTGAGCAGCCTGTGGCACCAGCAGCAGAAGAATCCGCCTTTCGTTCTGCTTCACGATCTGTATAAGCATTAAACATTGGTATTGATGTCGCTTTTGCTACAATGGCGACTGATTTTCCGTATCGATTTATATCCCATGCTCATGCGCGTTATCTTTATCCTTCTGCTACTGGTCTCCGGTGGTGCGTCTGCCAGCCTGACCAGTCAGCAAGGCCTTCCTGCCCAATATATGCAAACCACCGAAGATGCGGCCATCTGGGCGCAGGTGGGAAATGCCGTCGTGAACGTGGGCAATGTCCGCGCCGGGCAGATCCTCGCCGTCTTTCCGGCCGCGGCGGATTACTATGAATTTCGTTTCGGATTCGGTACGGGGTTTATTGATAAAGAGCACCTGGAAAAAGTGCAGGGTAAGCAACGCGTCGAGGATAGTCTGGGCGATCTGAACAAGCCGCTCAGCAATCAAAACCTCATCACCTGGAAAGACACGCCGGTGTATAACGCCCCCAGCAGCGGAAGCGCGCCCTTTGGCACCTTAAGCGCCAATCTTCGCTATCCGATTCTGAATAAGCTGAAAGATCGCCTGAACCAGACCTGGTTTCAAATTCGCATCGGCAATCGTCTGGCGTGGATCAGCAGCCTGGATGCACAGGAAGATAACGGACTGCCGGTTCTGACCTACCACCATATCCTGCGTGATGAAGAGAACACCCGTTTTCGGCATACCTCCACGACAACCAGCGTACGTGCGTTTAATAATCAGATGACCTGGTTACGCGATCAAGGCTATACCACGCTGACGATGTACCAGCTTGAAGGGTACGTACGTAACAAGATGAATCTGCCCGCGAAAGCGGTGGTGATCACTTTTGATGATGGCCTGAAATCGGTGAGCCGCTACGCGTATCCGGTGCTGAAAGAGTATGGCTTCAACGCGACGGCGTTTATTATCTCATCCCGTATCAAAGGTCACCCTCAGAAGTGGGATCCCCGATCGCTACAGTTTATGAGCGTTCAGGAAATCAAGGCCATTCAGGATGTGTTCGACATTCAGTCTCACACCCACTTCCTGCATCGCGTGGATGGGTATAAACACCCCATCTTATTGAGCCGCAGCTATCACGTGATCCTGTACGATTTTGAACGCTCACGGCGTGCACTGGCGCAGTTCAACCCGCGCGTGCTGTATGTTTCGTACCCGTTTGGCGGGTATGACAATAAAGCGATTAAAGCCGCGAATGATGCCGGTTTTCATCTGGCAGTGACAACGGTGAAGGGGAAGGTGAAGCCGGGGGATAATCCGTTCTTACTGAAGCGACTGTATATTCTGAGAACGGATTCGCTGGAGACAATGTCGCGGCTGATCAGCAATCAGCCGCAGGGGTAGGTTATTCGTAGGTGGTCTGGAAGGTCACGGTAGTGCCGAAAACTCCGACGGTTACCGGGTCGCTGCCAATTTTAACCAGCCTGGCCCAAATTGATTTGTCTACAGTAGTGACGGGATCGCCATACTGTGCTCCCTCTGCTATGACGCGTTTGGAGCTCTCTGCAGGAACCGGGTAATTATCACTGTAATTATCGAAAATCTGCACGCCGACGCCGCCTGCCGCGGTGACACCACCATTACTCTCGACGGTGTTGGTAAAAGATTTCTTATCTGACGTTGTATGGGTGGATGAGAGAGTGTATTGAACCAGTATGGTATTTACACATGTACCCGTAATGTGAAACTCGACTTTAGGAGGCGTACCGTTTTCGACTTCACCGGGATACCAGTCACCCAGATTGACCGTCGATGGCGCACGTAGAGCACACGTTGGACGGTTTAAGGGAAAACTAAATGACATCTGAGACATATTCACATAGGGACGAGGGTGGTCGTCCGTTGTCGTCCCTTCTGGATTACCGAGAATGATTTGGCCGATAGGTCCACTGCTCGCGGTGAGGAAATTCTCATCAGCCGGAACGCCTACGAATCCGTTTGTTTGCCAAAATTCCATGCGCACATGCCACGTTTTGCCATCCACGGCACCTTCATTATCATGGTCGTTGCCGGTAAGGTAAAACGCATTCGCATTGGGTGGGAACCAGGCCGTTACGCCGTTACCATCAGGGTAAAATGCCAGCGTATAGACTATCCCCGGAACGTTTGTTCTAAACGTGGCTTTGCCATCAATCTCCCCATAAAGCATGGCCTTGTTTGTCATTTGATAAACGTTCTCACCGTCGTTACCAACAGCACAATGCGATGTCAATGAAGGTGTCGTCTCCATAATTATCGTGTTGCTGATCTGCACGGGCGTCGTTACTGAACCAACAGGCAGGGGAGTAATAACCGGTTGTGTACCCGGAGACATAATGAGCAGCGTGTCATTGCTGTTAAATTTGCATTCTAACGCGGCATGTGTTGTGCCAGAAATCCCGAGCATCACGAATACTAATATATTCAGTAGTTTCTTCATCATAAATCCTTTTATTCGTAGCTCACATTCACCAGAACGCTACTCACCACCGTGCCGCTGGTGACAGCGCCAACGTTCTGGTAACGTGCGTGAAATCCATAATCCTTTATATAGCTCCCGCTACTTCCATTGACATCGTAAATAACGTTAGATGTTCCATCATTTTTCAAAACGTTCGTTTTGTATTTTTCAGAGAAAATAACGATACCCACATTTTCAGCCGCGCCGGCTGTAGCATCGTTTTTAAACACCTGGTTGTGATTGCTCCAGAAACCATTCTGCGGCGAAAAACTGAATTTCAGTTGGCTAATCGTTGCGCCTTCTGTACTGCTCGCATAGCAGTTATCCACGTGGATCGTAAAAGGCGTTCCTGCATCATCATCGGTTGGCGATAAACGATCGCTCTTGTCGCTGTTATAAAACCAGTCTCGTGCTACGGTCGGCAAATAAATCTCTCCGCCGTTTTCAATGCTCAACTGGCAAGTATTATTAACAATATTTGCTGTCAGGTTTATATCTACAGCTGACTCTGCCTGGCTTACGCCAGGCAGAGTGCTACCAGCCAGACCGATAAGCAACACAAGACCGGGCTGGTGTAAATTAAACGGTGATTGTTGCATGATGGTTCCTGGAATTATTGGTAGGTAACGGTAAATGTTACCGGCGCGGTAACGGCACCAGTGCCTACATCAGCAATAGTTTGGTCTTGTCCGACTACAATTCGGGAGTTCATTGGGAATTCACCCGCGCCGTCAGTAATGGTGACTTCCTGAGCTGCCGGTGGCGTGTTACAGCTCATCAATAAGCCTGTATCGACAACGCCAGACCAGATTTCAAAGCCTGTTGCTAAGCCGCCGGAGAAAGAGTCGCCATTTTTGGCTGTACCACTACATTCGCCGCCAGCGCCTTTTGCGGCAGTGACCGTTGCCTTCTCAACCCCAGAACAATTGGTAAAACGAATTTTGAGTGGTTCGACACGGGTCTTATTCACCAGATCCGATTTGTAGACATCTCCAAATGCAATTTCACTAGATGCGGTGCCTGCACCGTTGAGTACTTTTGCCGTGCATGTACCTGAAACGACTTTCGTTTTTATTGTCATTTCGACACTACCAGTGCCTGTAATTGCTGCATTACCCATTCCAGAAAACAGAAGGGCAGAAACGGACAGGGCGATTAAAGTTGATTTGAATTTCATAATGTTGCTCCGTTTTCCTGCGTCAATCACTCGTAGCTGAATTCGAAAGTTGCCACGGCCTGGAAGTCACCTAGGGTCATCTTGCCGGCCTGTGTTTCACGTAATGTGGCTACCAAAGGAACTTCCTTATTTTGGATTTCTGTCGAGGTCCAGACCAGGCGCTCTTCATCCATTTTAGAGTTAATGATAAAGGGAGCATCCGGTGTATCAGTTCTGGCAATTTCGACAGCAGAGAAATCGGCGCCACCGCTAGTTTTTAATATTTGGTTCACAAGTCCGCTAGGCAAATAGCCTGACGGGGTCCCCCTAACTGTGGTTTTCAGTGAGGTAAGGGACGCAGGGCATTCAACTATCACGATTTTGAAATTGGCATTTGCCGTTCCGGCTTTAGCATCGTCAAGTCGTACCTGCCCATTCTTACCAAGAAGCAGCGTTTGCTGTACATCGGATCCCGTACCACCAACCAGTTTCATATCACATGTGGTTTCACGGATATTAGCCGTAAAGTTAACATCGAGATTCGTGCCCTCGGCGAGCGCCGAACCTGATAACGCCAGCATCGTTACGGCAACGACTGACAGGCTATAAAGATTTTTTTTCATACAAACTCTCGTCTATTTTCCCGAATAATTACATCTGGCACACTTGATTGCTGAGCACCGTTGTAAGTCCTACTTTTTGAGCATGTGATGAGACGTTATAATGCACGTCACATTTACTGTCTTTATCGCTTCCCCAGACAACATGAAGCGTGCCTTCATCCTCAACGCCGCGGACATAGGCTTGCCCCGCCTGTCCCACGGTGCCAATAGATTCATTTTTTTCATTTAAAACATCAGCGCCTAAAGGAATAAATCCGTTATCGGTGCGCTTAAGTTCTAAAATTAATGAACGACCTTCATCGGTTGCAAAATCAACCAGCACAACGGAACCACTGCGGGGAACCGTAATTTCACTGGTGTTTTTAATTTCAACGTCGTTTTCCAGCGTGCTGATATCAAGGTATACGCGGTTTTCACGGTAGGCAGACATATAAGGCAGAATGCCATAGCCGGAACTGCCTATTTCGCTGTTACCAAAGCCGATACCGGCGCCTTTCGCACCACTCGCTTTGACCAGTGCCAGCGCATCGTTGTCACCAATACTCCCTGGCGCAAATGCAATACCTCCTGAATGGATGACCATGCCACCGTTATAGGAGGCAGAATATTGTTTACTGTTGTCATCACCAAAAGAGGCAGATAAACCCAGCGGGCCATATTCACTGTTATAGGACCCGTAGCCGCTTATCTGATTCAGGTCACCATAATTACCACTGTTTGACGAGGCGCTAACGGAATAACTCACCTTATTATCTTGCGTATTTCCACCCGCGGACGTGTTAAAGCTTGTGCCGCCTTTAAGGTCGGAACGTAATCCCATATTGATGTTCGAGAATCCACCGGCATTCCCTCTATCTTTTGAGAATACACTTAATGGAATGCTTAGGCTTAAATAAACGCTGTCGTCCTTCTTGCCGTTCTGATCATAGGTTCGCTGTAATGACAAGCTGTAGCTGCCGTAGGTGAAGCTATTGTTATACCCAATATTGTAATTGGAAGTAGAGCCCGTCGCGTTCCAGTAATCCTGCCAGGTGCCGCTTACATACAGGGAGCCAAAATTGTCTTCTCCGGAGGTTAGCGGTTGGTTAAGACTAATTTGCACCTGGTTTTTGGTGCGCTGATAGTCTGCATATAGCGCTTCGTTTGAGTCATAGCTACGGTTTGAGTACTTCTGGTGCCTAATACTGTCCTGAAGTTGCGCCGCATCGTTAAGCGTCAGGTAGTCTTCCGTCGAGAAACGATAAGCCGCAACGTTAAAGGAAGTATTCGTCGACTCAATCATTTTGCTGTAGGTTAAACGATAACTTTGCCCACTTAATTTATCCAGCCCCTCAATATCTGCATAAGATTGCGTAACGTCGAATGCAAACGCACCAACAGGGGTGTTCATTGCCACGCCGAGAATACCGGCATAAAAATCCATGTCGGTATATTGCGCGCCAATATAACCCGTGAACGTATTATTCAGGCCATAGTAAAGCGTACCGTAACCCACTTTAGGCGCATCAATCAGTGAATCGTCATTTAATTCACCTAAACCGACGTCCCAGCGAGAGGCTCCCGGACGGAGCATCTGCGTGACGGATGAAAAGGGTACGGTAAAGGAGCGTTTGCTGCCATCCGCTTCTTCAATCGTTACCAGTAAATCATTTCCGTAACCTGTGGTACTCAGGTCGTTTATTTCAAACGCGCCTGGTGGCACCGAGGTTTCATAAATCTTATTGCCGCTCTGCGTGACGCTGACCTTCGCGTTACTGTTCGCGACACCCCGAATGACAGGCGCGTAGCCTGTGGACCCCATTGGCAGCATGCGATCGTCACTGTACATGCGTGCGCCGCGCAGGCTCATAGAGTTAAATGCCTCGCCACGCGTGTAAGAGTCGCCGATGACAAACTGGGCACTCAACGGTGTGATATCGCGCTGCAAATAGACATCCTGACTGGAGTATTTTGTGCCGCTATCTTTGTCCCAGTTAAAATTGCCACGCGAGCGCAGGCGCCATGGCCCCATATTCAGGCCATAGCGTAACCCTACATATGCACTTTCTGATGTACTGCCGTTGTTCTCGCTACGCCAGCCGTTCATGTCATAAGAGAACAGAGCGGCAGGAATCCCGTTATCCCACAACGATGGATCGACATAGCCCGCCGGGCGTTTCAGCACATAAATCTGGGGAAAATTAAAATCCATAGCCTGCTTGCCACTGTCATAGCTAACCGAAGCGCCAGCGAAAGATTTTTTAATATCGACGCAGGTTTCATCGTCTTCCGGTCCGTCAGGCAATGTGCTGGTGTCGACACCCGATTGTGACAGCAGCAGTTTTGTTATGCACGGGGTCGCACGAGGTGTTCCGTTATCTTTAAACGTGACCTCCACGGTGGACTTCAGTTTACCGTTCAGGTTGATCTTAGTGCGATAGGTCCCCGGTAAAACCGGGTTGCCATGTGAAAAACGATTAATATCAATATTAGCGCTGCCATTTAAAAGAAATTGATCGTTAAACTCGACCTCTTCTTCATTATCAGGCAGATCTTTTGCTGGCGTGATATTTTCTGCACAGGCATAAAAAGGCAATGCTGCACTTATCGTAAGACATAAAAGAGAACGTTTAAATAACATGGCACATCCACTTAATCAGTGCAGAGAGGGTCCTCTCCACAGAGTTAATGCTATTAATTATTATATGTATTAAAGGGTGCTCTATTTTAGTCCCGCTTCGTGATGGTCTGTGCCGCCATAGTCATTAATAGAATCAAACTCTACTTTACCATTTACGGCAGAAGCTAAACCTTTAACCGTCATTGTGGTATCACTGAACGGTGGAACGGCCTTATGATCAACGTCGTATGTTTTTTGACTGGCTTTAATGGTTACCGCCGAAACGGAGACGTTATACGGTGAATTATTATGGGCAACAAGCTTAACCGCGTTTCCTTCTTTTTTCTGCGTCCATGTTAAATGCTCAGCTGCTTCACCTGCCGAGCCTTTTAACCCGTCAGGACGGTAAAAGAATTTAATACGTGTTCTGAATGCCAGCTGAAGCTGGTTAAGATTCTCTTTATCCGCAGCTTTTGATTTTGGTGGAATCTCCAGGACATTGAACCAGAAAAGCGATTCACGATCCTGTGGTAAAGGTGTACCTGTGTAGGTAATACGTACGGATTGGCCTTTTTTCGGGTCAATACGGGATACTGGAGGGGTAATGATAAAAGGAAGCTTTAACTCTTCCGGATTTACGCCATCACGCCCATCATCAAGCCAGGTTTGAACCAAAAGCGGTTTGGTTCCATGGTTATCGAGATTAACAACAACATCCTTCGATGACTGTGGATAGATAATACGGGTGCCGGAAATAACAATATCCGCACTTGCATTCGATGTGGCCAAAACGGCAGTTGCGAGCAATACGACTTGAAAACTTTTAATGAAGACTGAATGAGACATTTTTCCACTTCCTTTTGGAATTACACAAGCAATCCCTCACTCATCATGAAGGATTACTTAATTTAAAGTTTACGAATCTCTTATTCGTAAATCATGGTGAAGGCAACCTGTGCCTGCACGGTACCAGCAGAAACTGGATTACTTGTTGCATCCCAACCCTGACCCTGCGTGTACGCTACGCGGTAGTACAGGTTTCCTGCGCCAGAAGTTCCATCGATGGTTGCTTTCTGGGAGTTGTTAGTCTGGTCAATTTTGATCTGATCGGTAGCTGAGTTACCGTCGTTTGACAGCACCAGGTTAACGTTCTTAGCTGAACCCTGAGCATTGCTTGGTGGAACCAGCAGACCGCCTTCGGTAGAAGAGGAGCCAGCCCAGGAAGAGAACTGTGCAGATGCTTTCTTCACAGTTGCGGTATCACAACCGGTCAGTGAAAGGCTGAATTTCTTTTCACCCAGGGTGCTGGTGCTACCCAATGCGTTTGCGAAATCACGCACAAATACAGTGTCCAGAGTCACGTCAAAATCGTTACCGTTCTGATCGATTTTCTGGTCAAGGGAGACCTGGCAAGTATTGTTAGAAACCATGCCGTGGAAAGTAATAGTGCCGGTGTCAGGATCTGCTGCTACCGCTGAACCCGCAGCCAATACGCTTGCCATAGCAATTGCCAAACCATATTTTTTAGAAATCATTTAAATATCCATATTCGTTGAGTGAATAATAAGTGCCCGTAAATCTTTTATTTGAAATTAAATTTCGTGGCAAATTATATTGTTAATTTCAATGAAATATAGATGTTGTGCATGATTTAAAC